>JAIDKP010000472.1 GCA_029051445.1 Muribaculaceae bacterium
GTCAGTGTGTCGGCAGCCGATTCGGTTTTAAGCCGTCCGATATCCGCTGTGCGGTGCATGATCTGCCGTTGCAGGTTGCTTAGGCTCACGGTGTCGGCATCGACAATGCCGATTGTGCCTACTCCTGCGGCTGCAAGATAGATCGCAACCGGTGAACCGAGTCCTCCTGCTCCTGCAATCAGCACGCGTGCGCGTGAGATCGCTTGCTGTCCGGGCAGATCAATTTCGCATAACGCGAGATGTCCGCGGTAGCGCTTTGACAGGTCTTTGTCGAATGTCATGGGTGACTTTTTCTGTTATCAGGTAATTTAATGTAAAATTATATTTTATCGGAGGATTATAAAAATTAAACAGATCAGACGCGGATGAGTTGTGGCCATTTTCGCATGGGGATGCGGGATTTTTTTGTTATATTCGCGGTGAAATGCTATGGAGATGTGTCTTGAATTGGATCTCTATCATGTGTTTAGGTAAGTCTTGAAATCAATATCACAAATAAAGCAATAAGAAAGATGAATTTTAGGAGTTTTTTGTGTGCCGCGCTTGTGGCGGCGTCGTCGCTGACGGCGTGGGCCGCCGTGCCGCGTCCGGAGTATCCGCGTCCTCAGTTCGAACGCTCGGAGTGGCAGAATCTAAACGGTGACTGGACATATGCGTTTGACTTCGGCAAGAGCGGCATGGATCGCAAGCTGTATGAAAGCAAGGGCTTTGATGGAAAAATAACTGTGCCTTTCTGTCCCGAGAGTGAGCTGTCGGGTGTGAAATATACGGATTTCATCCCTGCTATGTGGTATCACCGTACGATCGAGATGCCTGCTGCATGGAAGGGCAAACGCACTATGCTGAATTTCCAGGGTGTGGACTATTTCTCGGCAATCTATATCGACGGACAACTTGTAGGCCGTCACTGGGGAAGCAGCTCGCCATTTGGTTTCGATATAACAGATTTCATCAGCGACGGCAAGCCTCATGATCTGGTCGTGCGTGTCGAGGATGACGTGCGCAGCGGAGTCCAGCCGAAGGGCAAACAGTCGGCACTCTATTATTCACATGGATGTGATTATACCCGTACGACCGGTATATGGCAGACTGTGTGGATGGAACCGGTAGATGCTGCAGGTCTGAAGAATGTGTATATCGTGCCTGATCTTGACAACAGCCGCTTTGTGGTTAAGCCCGCCTATAAGAGTCTCAACGGCCAGACAATCGAGGTGACAGTGAAAGACGGCGGCAAGGTTGTGAGCCGTGCAGTAAAGGCCGCTGTTCCAGGTCAGGATATCGCCATGGATATCAAGAAGGCCAAGACGTGGTCGCCCGAGAATCCGTTTCTTTATGATATAGATCTGGTTGTCAAGGATAAGAATGGCAATGTGGTTGATGAGGTGAAGACTTATGCCGGAATGCGCAAGGTGCATGTGGAGGGTGATCGTCTCTACCTGAACAATCAGCCTTATTTCCTGCGTCTGGTGCTCGACCAGGGTTTCTATCCTACCGGTATCTGGACAGCTCCCACGGATGCTGACCTGAAGAAGGATATCGAGCTTTCGATGGAGGCCGGATTTAACGGAGCGCGTCTGCATCAGAAGGTGTTTGACGAGCGCTTCCACTATTGGGCTGATAAACTCGGCTATCTCACATGGGCCGAGTCGCCGAGCTGGGGCGGTAATATCACCCGCATCGAGACTGCCCGCAATTTCCTTCCGGAGTGGGAAGCTCTTGTGATACGCGACCGCAATCATCCGTCGATCATCGCCTGGACTCCGTTCAACGAGACATGGGAGCGTCCGGTCGACAGCGAGGCCGCCATGCAGCATGACCGCCTGATACATGACGTGTATGATCTGACGCATAATCTTGACTACCGTCCGGTAAATGATGCCAGCGGCAACTATCATGTGATCACTGACCTTTGGACTGTGCACTCGTATGAGCAGGATCCTGCAAAGTTTGTAGGCTACTTCAAGCTTAATGATGACGGAACGTATGTCTGCAACGATCCCCGTCGTGAAGTCAAGTCTTCAGGTCAGCCGTTCTTTATTGACGAGTACGGCGGTATCAAGTGGATCGACGGCCAGCAGTTTGCCCATGATTCCTGGGGCTATGGCGAGGGTCCGCGCACGCTTGAGGAATTTTATACCCGTCTCGAAGGGCTTACCGACGTGATACTCGCCGTGCCTTATATGTCGGGCTACTGCTACACTCAGCTGACCGATGTCGAGCAGGAGCAGAACGGTGTCTACAATTATGACCGTACTCCTAAATTTGACATGAAGCGCATCAATGCTATTTTCAGCAAGAACCCTGAGGGTTACAAAAACCAGAAGTAATCACAGAGGAACCAGAACACTTATAAAATGCGATCCGGTAGCATCTGGCTCCGGATCGTATTTTTTTTAACATTGCCGATTTCAGATTATTAAGATGTTTTAATACCGGTATTGCGGCAAATATGCTTTATTTGTAAAATATTAAATCGCAGTCTATGTTGAAGGCACAATCTGATTATTCGGCATATCAAAGTTTCTTTTCACCGGAGGCAATGTGGCGCAAGATCTCGTCTATGGCGCGACGAGCCGGAACGGAGCTTGTCTATGCTGTTCTGCTGCTTTATTATGTCGCTACCGCATCTACTACCTCCAAGGCGGACAAAGCCAGGATCTATGGTGTGATCGGTTACTTTATCCTTCCGTTGGATCTTGTGCCGGATGCTCTGCCTTTTGTCGGTTATACAGACGATGTGGCCGCTGTAATCTGGGGATTGAAGTCGGTGTGGGAGAATATCACTCCGGAAATTAAGGAAAAGGCGCGTCAAAGGCTTACGCGCTGGTTCGGGCAGGTTGATGCGGAAAAGCCGGACGGTCTTCTGTCGGAGATTTCCGATCGATAATTTGCAGTCTTGTTGCGTCGGGAATTTCCGGCGTTGTTTTCGGCCGTATTTTATGCTGATGTGAACAAAACAATGCAGGTTCATGTAATAGTGGATATCAGTTTTAAAATAAAAGAAACATGAAACTTGCAGAAGCATTGAGCAGCAGATCGGCATTGTCGGATAAGGTGCAACAACTCAGGAACCGTCTGAAGGATTGTCTTAAGGTTCAGGAAGGAGATACACCTGCCGAGACTCCTGACAGTGTGATAAAGGAACTTGACCGCACGCTTGAGGATCTGCAGTCGCTTATATACCGTATAAATATTACTAATATCAATACAAAGATAGATGGACGCAGTATAACGTCTCTTCTTGCCGAGCGGGATGTGCTTGCAATGAGGGCTCGCATACTAAAGGATGGTCTTGACTATATAACGGAGCGTGAGACGCGTTATAACCGTAATGAAATCAAATATGTTAGAACGGTAGATGTCAGGAATTTCCGTCGTGTCTGTGACAAAAGTGCGGCTCGGCTACGGGAACTGGATCTGAAGATACAGAGTCTGAGCTGGACTACGGAACTTTTGGAAGAATAATTCCGGCCATATATCCGGGTGCGAGTTGTGGAACTGGCGGCGACGCAAATACTGAAGTCATTTTATGTTGCCGACGAGGCATCGGCATACAATGCAAGATGCAAGCCTCTGAATCGTGTACAAGTGCATAATGCATGGCTTTTCTTAAAAGAAAGCTGTAGTGTGTAATACCACGTGTCGGTCATTTCCACGCTCGCTCCCGGTTTTTTGTATAGCTGTATTGTGATGTAATCGGCCGGCTATCTGATGCAATGGATTTTTTTATCATGAAGATAATGTGCAGCTGTCGGATTATCAGTATATTTAGGGTGGAATCAATTAAAAAGAAACAGAATGTGAAACTTTTGGGCTTGAATATGCACCTAACGAAGCAAAACAAGTTCAATATGAAAAGTCCTCCATTAAACGAAAGGGAGTTTGCCTCGCTAATTCAGGAGCATTCCCGGATCATTAACAAGGTCTGCTATTTTTATGCAACCGATAAGATTCCATTTGAAGATTTGCGGCAAGAGATCTATGTGAATATCTGGACCGGATTAAGTCAGTTCAGAGGTGAATGTAGAATGTCGACGTGGATTTACAGGGTATCGGTAAACTCAGCCCTAATGTCGTTGCGTTCTTCAAAACCGCGAATAGAAACAGTCTCCGCCGATTTCGGATTACTTGACGCATCAACAGAAACCGATGACGCGCAACGGGAGAAGCTTCAAACATTGCAGTCGCTTATAATAAGGATTGATGATATAGAGAAGGCAATCATTCTTCTATGGCTCGAGGAGTATCCTTATGATGAAATTGCTGAAACTCTCGGGCTGAAACGTAACACTGTTGCTGTAAAAATTCACCGCATTAAAGAAAAACTCTCTAAACAGATATAGATATGAAACTCGACGAACTCAAAGAAAGTATGTCGACGCTGGATCAGATTCTCGCCAAGACAAACTCAGAGATAGAGATTAATGTGTCGATTGCCCAAATGGCCAAAAACAAGATTCTTAAAAAATTCCGTCAAGGATTTGTCTCCTGTGCCATACTTGCTGTTGTTTTCACGGCAATGGCATTAGGGAATCTCAATCCTTACTCTTTCCCTTTGCATCTTAAAATATACCTTGTGGTATATCTGATGGTGGCCGCAGGGTGGTATGTGTTTATGTATTTAAAACTCAAAAGTATAAACATCGCTGCTCTTACACCGGGCAAATTGATATCCAAGACTGCCAACTTAAAAATGCTGATGCTTTCCGGTGAAGTGTTTTTTGGCATGGGTATAGTCGTCTTGTTTACGTTGCTTTTGCCTAATGCCTGGGATTTTAACCGTGCAGGGTTCTGGTGTGTCATAGTAACGTTGGTTTTTGCAATCGTTTACGGTATTGTTCATATGTGGCCGCAATACATAAAACTATTTCGCGACCTGAATTCGATTAAGTAGTGATTAGAGCTTGTTTAAAAATGAAGCTTAAAATGACTAACGCCCTAAATCGTTAAGTGTGTGTAATCTACATGCTTGCCAATTTGGGTCGTTCAACAAATTTTAATTGTCAATGTTTTCGATCGTCTTTTGGGAAAATTGCTGTAAATTCGTCAGTCATGTAGCTCGCTACGCTCCATTCTCATTTTTCAGGAATTTTCTCAAAAATACTGATCAAATCTATTAACATTCATTTCTAAACAACCTCATTAATTGGGTCTCACGGATCTGAAGAGGTGCAAATGAAAGTCAATGCCGCGCCAACTCAAAAATATTCAAAGAGATATGCGAAAAAAAAACAAGGGATTAAGTCGTGAGGCTTAATCCCTTGAACGATGTTGTCTTACCTGGATTCGAACCAAGACAGGCAGAACCAAAAACTGCAGTGCTACCATTACACCATAAGACAATCCTTAAAAGTAGACCTTCCGCAAAAATTCAATTTGAACCTTACGATGGTTTCTACTTCTGCAAAGCTAACTATTGTGTTGAAAACTGGCAAAAGTTTTGGTCTGTTTTTTTCAACATTCGTCATAAAATTGTAAAAAAGTATTTTTGGATATGGCTTGACTTTTGCCGACATTCGCGTTATTAAAATCAATCTTTATAATGGTACACTGCGAAAACGACGGTAAACCCTGTGCAGGCTATACTCATGCGCAGGTTTTTGAGGCTACAAAAGATTATTTCGGAGGGGATGAGCTTGCTGCAAGGGTATGGACAAGCAAGTATGCTCTGAAGGATTCGTTTGGAAATATATATGAGCTTACTCCTGACGACATGCATCGGCGCATTGCCCGTGAGATCGCCCGTGTCGAGTCTAAGTATCCAAATGGGATGACGGAGGATGAGATATTCGGCTATCTAAAGGATTTCAAGTATATTGTGCCGCAAGGTAGTCCGATGTCGGGTATCGGTAATGATTATCAGGTAGGCTCGCTGAGCAATTGTTTTGTGATAGGTCTTGACGGCTGCCCTGATTCTTATGGCGGCGTAATGCGCATAGATGAGGAGCAGGTGCAGCTGATGAAGCGTCGCGGTGGTGTCGGGCATGATCTTTCGCACATACGTCCGAAGGGAACTCCGGTAAAGAATTCTGCTCTGACTTCTACCGGGCTTGTGCCTTTTATGGAGCGGTACAGCAACTCGACACGTGAGGTTGCCCAGGATGGTCGTCGCGGCGCGCTGATGCTCTCGGTATCGATCAAGCATCCAGACAGAGAGTCGTTCATAG
>JAIDKP010000473.1 GCA_029051445.1 Muribaculaceae bacterium
GTCGTTCTTGTGGCTGACCTTGTTTGCCTCGCGGTCTTTGTCGAGGATCGCAATGGCGGCAAGGAATGCATCGACTATATCCTGGCTCATTTCCTGATTATTGCGGTTGTAAAGCGTGATGGCTTTCTGGTTGGCGACAGTGAAATTGTCGGGTACGGCCTTCAGCACTTCGTCGAGGTAGAAAAGAGCTTTGTCGGCATACTGGATCTTGGCGATCGAGTCGGTTGCCATTGCCGCTGCGTTGCTGTAGCGGCGGCCCAGAGTGAATTTGTCGTTGGTCGACGGCTCGATCATGCCGAGGTATTTCTCGAAGCTCTCAGCCGATTTGTCGTACATCTTTGCCGAAGCATATGCTTCTGAAAGGCTCTTCACGTTGTCGGCCTTGTCGGGGTGGAGTTCCACTGCCTTCTTGTAGTTGTCGACAGCTGCGATTGTGTCGCCTGTGTGGAAGAGGACATCGCCATATGTGGTGTAGTCGGTTGCGGTGAACTCCTTGGCGTTGGCGTTGGCAAAGAATGTGCGTGCAGCGGCGGCGGCATCGTTCCAGTTCTCGAGTGCGGCTTTGTCAAGGAATACCATGCGCTCCATGTAGTGGTTGCCCGGATCCTTGGCAAGAATCTCGTTGGCAAGCTTCAGAGAAGGCTCATACTCCTTTGCGAAGTAAAGCAGACCTACATAGCGCTGCTCGTCTTTCTGGAAGTGGTTTGGGTTCTGGATGTACTTGCCGTATTCGCGTGCTGCGAGGGTCAGCTGGTTGTTGTCGTAGTACTTTTCTGCAAGTTCGCGCTGTGCAAGAGCAGAGTTGGGGTTCTTCTGGATAAGTTCCTGAAGGCGCTGGATTGCAAACTCGGGATTAACCGAGAAGTAAACCTGTGCATATTTTACGTAGGCTTCGGGGAACTGGTTGTTCTTGTCGTAGTTCCATGCCATCTCATAGTAACCTACAGCGTCACCGATGTTGTCGGGAGCGAGCATGTCGCCCTCGAGGATGTAGATTGCCGGACATGTCTTGTCGGCTTTCTTAGCGTCGGCAAGTGCCTTTTCGATTTCTTTCTGATAAGCTACGGGATCAGCGTTATAGTATGCGCGTGCAATATCGGTATGCATTACGGCATTCTTTTTGCCAAGGTTACGGGCCTGCTTGAATTGATCCTGTGCGCCTTTTGCGTCACCGCTTTTCAGTGCGACAGCTCCGAGACCTACATAGTTCATCGGATTTTCGGCATTGGCGGCAATACCCTTGTCAAAATATGCCTTGGCTGCAGCGTTGTCTTTCTGTGTCAGGGCAATCTGTCCGAGGTAGTAATTGGCCTCGGCCTTGTCGGTTGAAGCGTCGTTGATAGTGCGGTCGAGGATGATTTTTGCATCATCGACTTTGTCGGCCTTGAAGTACTCTACGCCGTCTTTATAGCCTTGCTGAGCGGCGACACTCAGCGTTCCGGCAGCGAGCAGGCTCAGGAACAGCTTGAATTTCATCTGGATGATTGAAGTTAGTGTTTTTATTTTTCTGATTATTATTGATTTCTGATAAATTCCGGGAGTCACTCGACTTTTACCATGCGTGCGTGCATGTGTGAAGGAAGTATGCCTGTCATGAGCATCAGTTTTTGTCCTTGAACACCTGTGACAAACGAGTAGAATCCGTGAGCCGGAGCGCCGGGGACGCTTGTTGTGATCATGTAGACTGAGCGCAACAGAGGATATTTACCCTCGAAGATGTATTGCTGATATGGTTTCCAGTAACTTGGAGTGCCCGGCTGCTGTACTTTCAGAACCTTGATGTCGGGATTGAAGTCGAGTACGGTAGTGTCGGAGCGTTCTGATGCCTTCGCGAGCTCTTCTGTCGATCCGGCCGGGGTTCCGTCGAGATCGGCCGACAGCCAGCTGACACCGAGCACGCCGATTGCGTTTTTGCGCTCCTTTACAGCATTGTACACGGCCTGGCTTGACCCCTGGGCGTAGACGTTGTCTCCAAAAGACTGGCCGTTGAGAAGCGAGTCCCGCATGAAGTTGACAGTGCTTGCGCCCTCATGCTCAAATACGATATCGATCTTTCCGAGCTTTTTCAGTCCGGGACCCATCTGGTCCCAGTCCTGAATTTTTCCGGTCATAATGTCGTTGAGGTCTTTCAGGTCTATGCGGTCAATCGGGTTGTCGTTGTTCACGATAAGAGCGACAGCATCGATGGCCACACACTTCTGGTAGACTTTTTTCCTTTTAGAGTTAAGGTAGCTGATCTCTTTTTCCGACAACGGGCGTGTTGTCACCGCCGCATTGGCTTTAAGCTCGAGCAGAGAGTCTATGCAGGCTTTCTCATCAAGGTAGTACGGCAGAACATCGGCGTGAGGGTAGATGTATTCAAACACCTCGATTTCCTGTTGCATGATGTTTTCAAATGTCGCATCGCATACCAGCCGGGTTATTCCGTTGGTCGACGACCCTTCGGCAGGAGTCTTGCTGTACTTCTTGCAACCCGGAGTTGCCGTTGCAATGGTGGCGATCACGGCTATTGCGATGGATTTGAGAGCAATTGTCGGTTTCATGTTCCGAAAATGTGTTGATGTTCTTTGTGAGTGGCCTACAGACATGTATCACAGGCTGGAATCAATGCCTGCAAACTGTCGGTAAGCACGCCAGATGCCATAAAGTATCAGAAGCACTCCTCCAGTCCAGCGCAACCATTCCCAGCTGCCGTTCTCCCAGCCGAAAAAGTTGACAAGAAGGAGTATTCCCATCCCTACATAAATGATAATCATGAAGATGCCAAATATCATGCGTGCAATCTTCGGAGTGTTGTCAGTTGCCATAGTTGAATTAAATTTGGTATCTGATTAACGTTTATGCAGGTGTTCTTGTTCGGCTGTCCTGTTTAGGCATAGACCATGCGGTAAAGTTAATAATAAATTGTAGAGTGCCAAAATTTAATTGATATGACGGTTTTTATAAAAGTTGTATATTTAGAGCTGAAAATAAACATTTAATGGTTATGATTAAGAAGAAAACGTTTGTGCTTTTTGCGGCAGCATGTGCGATGTCGTTCAATGTTGCATGTCAGGGAGAAAACAACGGCGGTTGTGCCGGAGAGGTGTCGACCGACACTCATGTGGATAATGCCGCTGAATCAAAAATGTTGAGGCTCAATGTGTTTATCTCGGTAACCGACGAGCAGAAGCGCGCCGAGGCCATTGAGACTGCTCGCAAGCTCATCGAGCCTTCGCAGAAGGAGGAGGGTTGCATTTCCTATGATATGTATGAGAGTGTGACTGCGCCGGGCGAGTTTATCATTGTGGAGACATGGGAGAGCCAGGAGGCTCTTGACCGGCACATGAAGCAGCCCCACTTCATAGAATATGCCACCAAGCTCGACAGCTACGGTAAAATGCACACCGACCGCTATGAGTTTTGAGATGCGGGCTCAGGAGTGAAAATTAAAAAGAAAGTCCGCGTTATTTTTTTGTGATGCGGGCTTTCTGATTATTAGGTCAGATGATGGTTTTGCCGAATGGGGTCAGTGCCAGAACTGCGAGCTTGAAGTGTTGTCGGCCAAACGGTATTCCGATGATGGTAATGCACAGCAATAACCCGAAGGCAAGATGAGTCAGGCAGATTGTAAATCCTCCAAGTATGATCCACAGGATGTTCATGACCAGGCATAGACATCCGCATGAATTGCCGGTATCGGTGACTTTGTGGCCGAAGGGCCATAGTGCGAGCAGTCCGAGCTTTAGTGTCTGAAGCCCGAAAGGTATTCCGATAATTGTTATCATCATCAGAAGACTCGAGACAAAGTATTCGATAGCGGTGAATATTCCGCCCAGCAGAAGCCAGAGTATGTTTCCCAATATGTTCATGTTGCGATAAAACGGGGGATGTATTCAGTATGATCCAAAAGTACAAAAAAACAACCGGAATAAAAAAGTGTGTGTGTCCGTGCAAGGTTTTTTAATATGCCGTGTTTTATCAGATAGAACAATCAAATTCACATTATGAAAAAGTCTGTAATTTTAATGACAATCGGGCTTCTGTGCTCGTCGGCTGTATTTCAGTCGTGTATTGATGACGATGATAATGACATGTCGCTGATAATGCCTACTGCGATTGTAACTGTGTGCCCCAATGACGATGGTTCTTTTGTAATGAATCTTGACAACAAGACTGTTCTTGTACCGGTGAACATGCAGAAGTCGCCGTTTGAAGATAAAGAGGTTCGTGCTCTCGTCAATTATACCGAGGCCGGAACCACCGGTTATGGGGTGGATATGCGTGATGTCACTGTGAACTGGATCGACAGCATACGCACAAAACTGCCTGTCGTATCGACCGGAGACGACGACAAAGCATTCGGAAATGATCCGGTGGAGATTGTAGCTGACTGGGTGACAGTGGCTGAGGACGGATACATAACACTGCGCATCCGTACGCGCTGGGATGGTAGCCGCCGTCCTCATATGCTGAATCTTGTGACAGGTGTAAATCCCGATGATCCCTATGAGATGGTGCTGCATCACAACGCTGACGGTGACATCTATGGAGAGATGGGCGACGCGTTGATCGCTTTCAACCTGAATGGAATGCCCGGTTTTGACGAGACTGTAAAAATCAAATTGCGATGGATGTCGTTCTCCGGAGAGAAATCGACAGAACTTGAGCTACCTATGAGGTCGTGGGAGTCTGATGAAAGTCTCGACAGCTCCCTGAGTGGACAAAGTGCAAGAATTCTCTGATACTATACATAAAAACATGAGTCATGATGCTTTATTGCAAAGAGACTCTGAGGTGCTGATGATGGAAGCGGATACCGTGGGCTATAGGTATCCGCTTTTATGGCACTGCGGTTCACTATGCATATAAGGATCTGATTTTTAGTCATGACTGGCTCCGAGGAATTATTGTTGAAAAGGGCGCGTGCCGGAGATGCCGGCGCACAGAGGGCTATATATAGCAGTCATGTGCGCTATCTGACGGCAGTGTGCTCTCGTTACATACTTGATCCCGAGGATGTCAGAGATGTATTGCAGGAAAGTTTCCTGAAAATATTTTCCTCTCTCAATTCTTTTGAATTTAAGGGGGAAGGTTCGCTTAAGGCCTGGATGAGCCGTATTGTCGTGAATATGACGATGAATTTTCTCCGAAGGAACGGGAAGATAAAATTTGCAGATCTTGATGAAGCGGATAGGACGGTAATGACAGATGAGCCTGAAACCGATAATTTGCCGGCAGATGTCATCTATCGCATTATCAGGGAGCTTCCGGAAGGATATCGGGCGGTTTTCAATCTTTATGTGATCGAAGAAAGAAGTCATAGGGAGATTGCGGAAATGCTTAATATAAAAGAAAGTACTTCGGCCTCGCAGCTGCATCGCGCCAAAATGATGCTCGCTTCCAAGTTAAAGGAATATCAGTCGGTAAACGAATTAGACCCGTTATGAAAGACCAGTGGCTTAAAGATATACATGACCGTATGTCGGACTTTGAAGTTGAAGAGCCGGCCGGTCTGTGGGACGCGATCGAAGATGGCCTTGACGTTGTGCCGCCGGTGTCGTTATATCGTGCGACATGGCGTCGGAGGCTGAAACGTATATCAGCGGCTGCGGCCATACTTGCTGTTGTCGCTACGTTGTGCCGTTTTATTCTTTGGGATGAAGCGACGGGGGGGGCTGATCCTGTCGATTATGCCGAGATACCGGCGGCGAAAGAGCATGTCGGCGACAGTGGTGTGGATGAGGCACTGCTTGATGGCAGCAGGGATTTTGCGGCTTCAGTGGAAGATGCTTTTTCCGAAGCCATGCGGCTTGAATCAGTGACTTTGAATGTAGAAAACGGTGATGATTGCTCTTCGCCGGAGGTGTCGGCGGAAAACGGCGAGGCTATGCCGGCTGCTGATACTGCTGTTGTCAAGGACAATGAATTTGTGCCTGACCATAAAACGCCTGATGGTTTTAAAAAGAAGGTGAACAGTCGGAAGATGCTTTATGCCGATGCGTCGCCGGGAGCGTTGAGGGGGTACGGACGCATATCGGTAAGTGCTTTTACGTCAGGCGGTATAGGGATGGCGATGAATGGGAGGAGTTCGATGGGAGAAGCGGCCGGAGTCGCGGGTGCCGCAGGAGCGCAGTGGAATGACAGCCCCATGCTTGGATTCCTGCTGTTTAACAAGGGGCTGGATGTTGAGTCGGAAATAAAACACAGGCTTCCGGTAAAGACGGGAATGACGCTGGCCTATCAGGTGAATGACAGACTGTCGGTCGAGACAGGACTGATTTATACCAATCTGACCTCTGATTTGAAATTTGGAGGCGAAAACCATTATTTCTCAGGACGTCAGACATTGCATTATGTAGGTGTGCCGCTTAATGTGAGATATCGTGCGTTTTCATGGCGGCGTTTTGAGGTCTATGCCTCAGCAGGCGTCACTGGTGAAAAATGTGTTTCAGGCAAGTCTTTAAAGGACTATATGTTTGATAATCAGAAAGTAGAAGCTGAAGCTTATAATGTGGAGGTGAAACCGTTGCAGTGGTCGGTGAATGTAGCGGCCGGCCTGCAGTTCAATGTGGTGAAGGCTGTCGGAGTGTATGCCGAGCCTGGTGTGGGCTATTATTTTGATAATGGCTCTCCGGTGAGGACGATCTATAAGGATAAGCCGCTTAATTTCAATATGAATCTCGGACTGCGACTGACATTGGGACGGTAAAAAATCGTGAAATCGTGGGTTTAAAAGATTGGAAAGGTTATATTTGTCGTAATTCAAATCGATAACATAACCAATCGGGACATTATGAATTTTTTAAAGATTGCGGCTTTGTCACTCGCATCTATTTCAGTGAGTGTGGCTGCGACCGGGCGGACAACCGAATTTGACCGCAGCTGGATCTCTGACCAGCACGTACTTGGAGTCAACAAAGAGCCGGGGCATGCTACGGTCATACCTTATGCCTCAAAAGCTGATCTTATGGCCGATCCACGGTACAAAACCGCATGGCTGACACCGGAGAAGGCTATGACTGTCGATCTAAACGGAACCTGGAAATTCAAATGGGTTCCCGGCACGCCTGAGGGGCCGGGCGACAGTGAGTTCCAGGCCACCGATCTTGACGACAGCGCGTGGGACAACATACGCGTGCCTATGAGCTGGGAAATGCAGCCGGGCTACAACCTGCCTACATACAACAACACCGGGTATCCGTTTGTCAACGAGCCGCCTGTGGCAATGCGCGGTTTTGAGGAGCATGGCATCATTGACCATAATGCCACCGGTTTCTACCGCCGCACATTCGACATACCGCAGAGCTGGAAAGACAAGAATGTCTTTATACACTTCGACGGTGTCTACAGCTGCTGCGTCGTGTGGGTCAACGGCAAGTTTGTGGGCTACTCTCAGGGGGCCAACAACGATGCCGAGTTTGATCTCACCGATTTCGTCCATCCGGGCGAAAATCAGCTTTCGGTGCGCGTCTACCGCTGGTGCGACGGATCGTATCTCGAGGGACAGGACATGTGGCGCATGAGCGGCATACACCGCGATGTGTATCTCGTGGCCAAGCCACGCACTTTTGTGCGCGACCACTATATCACAGTCAGCGACCAGAGCGCCGATGCCACTTCCGGAAAAATGGATGTGGCTCTGACGATCGACAATCGTGGAGGCGGGTCAACTTCAAAGACATTGCGTCTTGAACTTTTGGGACCGGACGGTAAGCTGAAAGCGAGTGATACAAAAACGGTAAAGGTGGATTCGCCCGAGGCAGAAGTGACCCTGTCGACCGGCAAGCTCAGCGGCCTTACTCCGTGGAATGCAGAGAGCCCCGTGCTCTACGATGTGGTCGTGTCGCAGCTCGACGGCAACGGCAAGGAGGAGATGGTGTTCAGCACGAAATACGGTTTCCGCAACATCGGTGTCGTAAATTCGGGCGATGAGCACTACTACACGGTCAACGGCAAGCGCCTGTTTGTAAAGGGTGTCAATATCCACGACTCGCATCCGCTCTACGGACGCTATGTCGATGTCGAAACCATGCTCCGCGATCTCGAGCTGATGAAGCAGGCCAACGTCAATACAGTACGCACGAGTCACTATCCGCGCCAGCCCAAGATGTATGCGATGATGGATGCCTACGGCCTCTACTGCATTGATGAGGCCGATCTCGAGTGCCACGGCAACAACGGCCTTACCCGCGACACTACCTGGACCGACGCGTTTGTCGACCGCAACGTGCGCATGGTGATGCGCGACCGCAATCATCCGTCGGTGATATTCTGGTCACTCGGCAACGAGAACGGCTCGGGCGTGAACATGTCGCACTGCTACGATGCCGTGCGCGCGCTCGACTCGCGCTTCATCCACTGCCATGGCGACAAAGCCTCCGACATGTATTCCGAGATGTATACCTCGATCGATAAGGCCCGCAAACTCACCAACGGACGCGACGGAAGGCCGTTTATCATGTGTGAGTACGCCCATGCCATGGGACAGGCTATCGGCAACCTCGCCGAGTACTGGGATATCATCAAGTCGAGCAAGGGCATGGTCGGCGGCTGCATCTGGGATTGGGTGGATCAGTCGGTATTCGATCCCGTGGCTATAAAGAACGGTACCACCATGTCGGCCGACGGATACAGCGGCTGGACTGGCGGCTGCGACTACGACCCGTGGTTCAAGACCCACGACAACAACGACAAGGCTTTCCAGGGCAACTTCCTCAACAACGGCGTGATTACCCCCGACCGCAAGTGGACGGCCAAGCTCACCGAGGTGAAGAAAGTCTACCAGAACGCCGACTTCCTGTCGCTCGACGGCAACAAACTGACCATCAAGAACGAATATCCGTTCAATAACCTCGGAGAAATGTTTGACCTCACATATTCCGTCGACCGCAATGGTGTGGAGATCGAGTCAGGCAAGACGGAGGTCGATATACCCGCGTTACAGACTTCGACAGTGACACTGCCGATCAACACGGTTATCGCCGCCGATGCCGAGTATGCGGTGACTGTGGGGCTGTCGCTCAAGCATGACACACCATGGG
>JAIDKP010000474.1 GCA_029051445.1 Muribaculaceae bacterium
TCGTGCATCAGAACAGCAGTCATCGAATGTAGAGATAGCTATAAAGTCTACAAAATAAGTGAGTTCACCGAGCTCCTTGCTTGCGGCGTAGAAGTCTATGTAGCAATGGACGGACATAACGGGATACTGCGTCTTGAGGCCGATCCTGAAATCATCGACCATATAAAGATCGAGAACAAGCGAGGCACTCTCGCGATAAACGACCGCGACAACTATGCCGCAAAAAAAGAGAAAGCCAAAGCCCGTGTGATTGTATCGGCCAACGACCTCGATATGGTAAGTGCTATGGCCGGGGCGACTGTAGTATTTGACAAACCTATTACCGCCGAGGCTTTTATAAACAACGGCATGATCACCATCGACAGTGCTGCGGTAGCATCAATGAGATAAACGTTTTAAATTAGACTCATTACAATGTGCATAGAGGGAGCGTGCTAAAGTGCGTTCCCTCTGCGCTATGTTTAACCCTACTGATGTTTTATTTTGAAAATTTATCGCATAAAAGTTTGCGCAGACTGTAATTATTACTATTTTTGTAATCGTTACAACATCGTTAAAACAGTGCCGACCCCAAAAAGCCATGAGCGAAAAACGACAATTCAATGATAACGAGCTGCTAAACATGATGCAGCGTGCCGGAATCAGACCATCGCTCCAACGAATTGCAGTGTTGTCGTTTGTAGCCAATAAACGCACTCATCCTTCGGCCGAGGAGATCTATACAGCACTCGCAACGACTTTCCCGACAATGTCGCGAACAACGGTCTACAACTCGCTTCACGCACTTGCCGGCGCAGGAGTTTTGCGTGAACTTGAGATCGAGAGCGGCAACATGCGCTATGATCTTGCCCTACAGCCCGATCACGGGCACTTCATATGCCGCCGCTGCGGAAAGATATTTGACACAGTCATGCCTGACAACATCGGCACCGAAATCCCACCGGAATTCCATGTGGACTGCATAGAAATAGCATACAAGGGACTATGCCCTGACTGCAACCAACATCAGCAAATATAACTAAAACCTATAATCAAAAATGAAAGAACTGAAAGGAACAAAAACCGAGCGTAACCTCCAGGAGGCATTTGCAGGCGAGTCACAAGCACGCAACAAGTACACCTACTATGCATCAAAAGCACGCAAAGAGGGATATGAGCAGATCGCATCAATCTTCGAGGAGACTGCACAGAACGAAAAAGAACACGCAAAACTCTGGTTCAAGCTCCTTCATGACGGCGATGTACCAGGAACGATGGACAACCTGCGCGATGCCGCCGAGGGAGAGAACTTCGAATGGACCAATATGTATGACCGCATGGCCCAGGAGGCCGAGGCCGAAGGCTTCACTGAAATCGCAGACAAATTCCGCGCAGTGGCAGTGATCGAACGCCATCACGAAGAGCGTTACCGCCGCCTGCTTGCCAACATCGAAGAAGGCATCGTTTTTTCACGCGAAGGCGACACTGTATGGATCTGCCGCAACTGCGGACACATTGTCGTAGGCAAGAAAGCCCCCGAGGTATGCCCGGTATGCAATCACGCCAAAGCATTTTTTGAAATCGAAGCTAAAAACTATTGACCGACACACACATTTCCTTCATCTCCTGATCCAGTACAGCCGGCAGATGCCTTGCGGGGTATCTGCCGGCACTGTTGTATGGAATGCAGCGACAGAAACACTGCCCGAAAGAAACGCCCTCATAACATACAGATTAATTTGCTGCAGATTTGCCTTAGAACTTGTTTAATATAACGGGACACAGTTGGTGGAATTACAAAAAAACATTACTTTTGCACTGTTTAAACGTCTCTATATATAGGTTTCACATTTCATTATGCAACTGTCACCACTTACCGCCGTCTCTCCTCTTGACGGACGTTATCGCTCTAAATGCGCTCCTCTTGCCGATTACTTCTCGGAATATGCACTGATACGCTACAGAATCAAAGTCGAAGTCGAGTATTTTATCGCGCTATGCGGTCTCGGCCTTCCGCAACTTGCCAATGTTCCGGCTGAAGCACTTGAGCGCATGCGGTCGCTCTATACCGACTTCTCCGAAGCAGATGCCTGCCGCATAAAGGAGATCGAAAGCGTGACAAACCACGATGTGAAAGCAGTGGAATACTTTATAAAAGAGCACCTGCCTGAACTCGGTCTTGACACCTGGAAAGAGTTTATTCATTTCGGTCTGACATCGCAGGACATAAACAACACGGCTGTCCCGATGTCGATTGCCGATGCAATCAAAGAGGTCTACCTTCCGACCCTGCTGCCTGTTGTAGAGTGGCTTGACAGCAAGGCTGAAGAATGGGCTGACGTATCGCTGCTGGCTCACACCCACGGCCAGCCGGCATCGCCGACACGTCTTGGAAAAGAGCTGAAAGTGTTTGCCTATCGTCTTCATGAACAGATCGAGGCACTCAAGGCGGTAAAAATCAGCGGTAAATTCGGCGGTGCCACCGGTAACTTCAACGCCCACCGGGCTGCCTATCCCGATGTAGACTGGAAGTCGTTTGCCAATAAGTTTCTTAGCGACAGCCTCGGCATAGCCCGCGAGCAGTGGACCACCCAGATTTCCAACTACGACAATCTCGCACAGATTTTCGATGCCATGCGCCGTATAGACACCATCATCATGGATCTTGACCGCGACATGTGGATGTATATCTCGATGGAATACTTCAAGCAGCGCATCAAGGCAGGCGAGGTCGGATCATCGGCTATGCCACACAAAGTGAACCCCATTGATTTCGAGAATTCAGAGGGAAACTGCGGCATATCGTCGGCAATCTACAGCCATCTGGCAACAAAGCTTCCGGTGTCACGCCTGCAGCGCGACCTTACCGACTCTACCGTTCTCCGAAACGTAGGAGTGCCTATGGGTCACTCGCTTATCGCGTTCAGCTCGACACTGAAAGGGTTAAACAAGCTTCTGCTTAACAAAGACGCTATAGATGCCGATCTCGACTGCATGTGGAGTGTCGTAGCCGAAGGCATACAGACAATCCTGCGCAGAGAAGGATATCCCAATCCATATGAGACCCTGAAACAGCTGACACGTGTCAACACAGCAATTACAGCTGAAAGCATCGCCGATTTCATCGAGACACTTGATATAAACGAAAGCGTAAAGGATGAGCTGCGTAAGCTCTCTCCTCACAGCTATACGGGCATCTGAACAAAAAGATGTTCCGGTTGTTATAAGACTGTCCCCTCCACTGCGCAGTGGAGCAAGGTCTTCCATCCATGAAACATAAACACTACAAAACACCCAGAAAAGAAAATCCCTGTTCCACCAGACAGTCCAGCGGCCACATAACGGCCGCGACTGCCCAACCTCTGCCCCCAATACCAAGCCCGATAAGTGATTTATGTAGGCACGGATCCGAGACATCCGGGGCAGAATAAGAGTTTTCATCAACATTGACACACAATTAAGAAATTCATCTCCATGGATAATATGGACATTCCTGAAAAGAAAGCTAAACGTCCACGCATCGGTGCGAAACCTATAGCACATTCTTCAGCCTCAGAGGGAGGGCGATATGAAAAAATAGACTACAGACCCGGACAGTATTCGGGCTACAGATACAACGACAACAAAAACTCAGGGGACGGCGAGGACACTCCGCATCGAAGCAATTACCGGCAATATCGTGAAGACAATGGCTACCAGCCTCGTTTTCAGAGTGCCGGCGGTTATCGTCAGCGCCAGCAGAATCCGGCAGAAAACAACGGCGAATACCATCCCCGTCGTCAAGGCAGCTACCAGCCGCGATCCAACAGCAGCTACATACCTCGTGAAAACAACGACGGAGGAGCATATCACCAGCGCCCAACATCAGGCGGATATCAGCGTCGTGATTATCAGGGAGGCGGCTATCGCCAGCACGACAACCATGAAGGCTACGGCAACGGATATGATCGTCAGCGATACGACAACAACGGTGCCGGACGCTTCCAGCATAATGATGACAACAGGGGCTTCCAGCAGCCCCGCCAGGGAGGTTTCCAGCGCCGTCCCAACAACGGCGGCTATGCTCCGCGCCAGGGAGGATATCAGCAGCGTCCCGGAGGATTCCAGCGCAATCAGTTCGGCGGAATGCAGAGACGCCCGGGCCACAATTTTGTGCCGCGTCCACGCCGCATAGAATACGAGATGCCGATTCCCGACGTGAACGAGCAGATACGTCTCAACAAATTCATGGCCAATGCCGGCATATGCTCACGCCGTGAGGCCGATGAGTTTATCCAACAAGGACTCGTAAAAGTCAACGGCCAGGTTGTAACCGAACTTGGCACCAAGATCACACACTCCGACACAGTGGAATATGATGACAAGGTCGTCGCACTCGAGAACAAGTGCTACATCCTTCTCAACAAACCCAAAGACTGCGTGACCACAAGCGACGATCCCAACGGAAGACTGACTGTGCTGGATCTCGTGAAAGGTGCATGTGACGAACGCATTTACCCTGTCGGACGTCTCGACCGCAACACCACAGGAGTGCTTCTTCTTACCAACGACGGAGATCTTGCGTCGAAACTCACGCATCCGAAGTATGTCAAGAAAAAAATCTACCACGTGTGGTGTGACCACGATATCACCGAGGATGACATGCAGCGCATTGCCGACGGCATCGAACTTGAGGACGGAATGATCCATGCCGATGCCATAAGCTATGCCAACGAAAAGGACCGGAATCAGGCCGGTATCGAGATCCACTCCGGTCAGAACCGCATTGTGCGCCGTATCTTCGAGAAACTGGGATATCACGTGACCAAGCTTGACCGTGTATATTTTGCCGGACTGACAAAAAAGAATCTTCCTCGCGGACGCTGGCGCTATCTCACGCAGGAAGAGGTCAACAAGCTCAAGCGTGGAGCGTTTGAGTAACAATCTCATCCCCACCACACCAAATACCGCAAAATCATTATTCCTACTTGTGACAAAGATGGAAAGGACAATCATAAAAGACATTTTCACCAATCCCGGTCTTATCGGCTGTGAGATTGAGGTAAAAGGCTGGACCAGAACCCGTCGAGGCAACAAATATGTACAGTTTGTAGCCCTCAACGACGGCTCTACCATACGCAACATACAGATCGTGCTCGATATGACACGATTCACCGACGAGCAGCTGAAACCGGTGACAACAGGATCTTCGTTGCGCGTAAGAGGCAAACTGGTCGAGTCGATGGGCAAAGGCCAGACATGTGAGATCCAGGCAGAAGAAATCGAGATCTACGGCACGGCAGATCCCGAGACATATCCTCTACAGAAAAAAGGACATACTCTCGAGTACCTGCGTGAGAAAGCGCATCTGCGTCCCCGCACAAACACATTCGGCGCAGTGCTGCGTGTGCGTTCGACTCTCGCTTTCGCAATACACCGCTTCTTCAACGAGCGCGGTTTTGTCTATCTCAACACACCGCTTATCACGGCAAGCGACTGCGAGGGCGCGGGAGCGATGTTCCAGGTCACAACCATGGATCTGAACAATCTGCCGAAAGATGAGGAAGGACGTGTCGATTACAGCAACGATTTCTTCGGCAAGCCCACTGCCCTGACTGTGTCGGGACAACTTGAAGGAGAACTCGGAGCAACCGCTTTGGGAGCGATCTATACTTTCGGACCGACTTTCCGTGCCGAAAATTCCAACACTCCCCGCCATCTGTCGGAGTTCTGGATGATCGAGCCTGAAGTGTCGTTCCTCGACATCAACGGAAACATGGACCTCGCAGAGGACTTTGTAAAATACTGTATCGGATATGCACTTGAAAACTCACGCGAGGATATCGAGTGGCTCGCCGAAATGTATGACAAAGATCTGATCTCACGTCTCGAGTTTGTACTGCATAATGATTTTGTGCGCCTGACATATACCGAAGGAATCAAGATACTCGAGGAATCGGGACACAAATTTGACTTCCCGATCTACTGGGGTGCCGATCTCCAGAGCGAACATGAGCGTTATCTCGTCGAGCAGCATTTCAAGAAGCCTGTTATTCTCACTGGTTATCCCAAGGAGATCAAGGCTTTCTACATGAAGCAGAACGATGATGGCAAAACCGTGCGCGCCATGGATGTGCTTTTCCCGAAGATCGGTGAAATCATCGGGGGTTCGGAGCGCGAGGAGAATCTTGACAAACTCCAGCAGCGCAGCGA
>JAIDKP010000475.1 GCA_029051445.1 Muribaculaceae bacterium
CAACAATGGAGACAAAGCCCGAGACGCACTCAGGACATTTGCCGAATGTTTCTGCCTGCCCAATTCATTTCACGCCAACGGCGACCAGACAAAAAGTGGCAAATCTAAGTTCACCTATCGTCCATTTACTCTGGAAGGAAACCTTGCCTTTGCCGATGCACTGCAGAGGATGCTGATACAAAGCCGAAAGGGTGTCATTAAGATTTTCCCTGCGATACCGTCGGACTGGAAAGATGTCAGCTTTGAGAAACTTCGCACCGAAGGAGGAGTTCTTGTATCGGCAACAATGACCGACGGCAATACAACCGAAATAAAAGCCATGAGCGAAAACGGAGGAACATTCAGCTTCCTCATCTCCGGAAAGATGAAAGAAATCAATCTTCCGGCAAACAAATGGACAGAAATTCAGATTAATGATTTCTGACTTCCGGAAATCAAGCGACAGAACAATGCCACGCAGGATTAATATACGCCGTTATACTCCCGCCGACAAGTCACAATGGGACACATTTGTCAGAGACTCAAAAAACAGCACATTTCTTTTCCAACGCGATTACATGGACTATCACAGCGACCGGTTTCACGACTGGTCGCTTGTCGCTTATGATGACAGCGGCCGTATCGCCGCACTTCTTCCAGCCAACCGCGACAGCGATACACTGCATTCACACCAGGGTCTCACCTACGGCGGGTGGATCACACCAGCGCGCGGGTGCGACATGCAGTCCATGATACAGCTTTGGGAGAAATCGCTCTACTACATGCGCAACCATGGTATCGGCTGCTTGATCTACAAACCGGTTCCCCACATCTATCATCGCTATCCGGCCGAAGAGGACTTGTACGCACTGTTTCACTCAGGCGCAAAACTTATCCGACGTCAAGTCTCCTCGGCGATCGACCTGTCGATGCCTGTTCTGTATAACAAAAATACGCATAGGAAGCTCAAGAGCGAAAAGAGAGCGACAATACAGACGAGTTATCGCCTAAAGAATTTTTGGTGCATCCTGGAGCAATTATTGCGCGAAAAACATGATACAGCCCCGGTGCACACTCTCGACGAGATCACATTGCTCCACTCACGTTTCCCCGACAATATCGTGCTTGTGACCGCCGAGGAAAGCGGCAATGTAATAGCCGGAGCCGTTTTATACCTGACGGACACTGTCGTACACCTCCAATATGCCGCCACGACAGAGCACGGACGCAGTCTCAACGTCTTTCCAGCACTCTACGACCACGTAATGCAGAATCTATGCCAGGGACGCCGATATCTTGACTTCGGCACATCGGACGGCCGACAGACTGATACTCTTAACCTCGGACTTCTGCAACACAAATACGGGCTCGGCGGCCGCGCCGTCGTCTACGACACCTACTCCCTCGACCTATAAATAAAAAAACTCAGGCCGGATAATTATATCCGGCCTGAAGTCTATATCAGGTGTATCTTCTATACGGAGATTAGTCCTGGTTGAGGTTTACGCGCTTGAACGCTACAGCCGCCAGACCCTTCTGGGTGTTGTCAAGGAACTGACCTACGGTGAGCTTGCTGTCCTGAACGTACTCCTGCTCCATGAGGCACGACTCCTTGAAGAACTTGTTGAGACGGCCATTGGCGATGTTCTGGATCATAGCCTCGGGAAGGTTTGCAGCCTTAGCTTCGGCAGTAGTCTTCATGATCTCACGACCCTTGGCAGCCTCTTCCTCAGTGATCCAGCCCTTCGACATGTTGGACTCGATATGATCCTCAGAGTCGAAGTGGTTGGGGTTAAGACCTGCTTTCTTCAGTGCGGCCTCAACAGCCTTGCGCACCTGCTCCTGCTTGGTCTTCTCGACTGCCACAGCGATCTCCTGGTCGATAGTTGCCTGAGGAACATCCTCGCGGCTTACAGCAACCGGATTCATCGAAGCGATCTGCATGCAGATCTCGCGGCCGATCTGACTGTCGACACCCTCGAGGTTGAAGCCCACGATAGCAGCGAGCTTGTTGTTGAAGTGATTGTAGGCAGCTGTGGTAGGAGCCTCTACGACCTCATATGCACCGAGCTCTGTCTTCTCGCCGGTCTTGCCCGACTCCTCGACGATAAGAGCCTCGATTGTCTGGCCGTCGACTACGATAGCCTTCAGCTCCTCTACAGTCTTGGCCTTATTAGCTACAGCTGCATCAAGAATCTTTTTGGTAAGGTCGACAAAACCGGCATTCTTGGCTACAAAGTCGGTCTCACACTGGAGAGCTACGATAGCAGCGAAATTGCCGTCGTTCTTCGACAGTACGCAACCCTCGGAAGCCTGACGGTCCTCACGCTTGGCGGCTACAGCCTGACCTTTTTTACGGAGGATCTCAACAGCGGCCTCGATGTCGCCATTGGTCTCGGCAAGGGCTTTTTTGCAATCCATCAAGCCGGCACTTGTGAGGTGACGGAGCTTGGTGATTTCTGCCATTGTTACTGCCATAATATGGAGTATTTAGGAGTTTACAGATTAGTAAAAAGGGGAACATGAAAGGATGCTCCCGGCGGGAGCTTCCTTTACATGCCCTCTATAAGTATTGTTTATTACTCAGCAGCCTCTGCGGGAGCTTCTGCTGCCTCGGCTGCCGGAGCGGCACCCTTGTCATCGTTTTTGCGGATGCGGCGACGCTCGCGACGGGGAGCACCACCCTCACCTGCAGCCTGAGCTTCAGCGGCGGCGTTGTCGGCTTTCTCGACCTTGCGCTCCTCAAGACCCTCGGCCATAGCGGCAACAACGGTGTCAAGGATCAGCTCGATCGACTTCGATGCGTCGTCGTTGGCAGGGATAACGTAATCGACGGTCGAGGGATCGCTATTGGTGTCGACGATACCGAACACGGGGATACCGAGACGGTTAGCCTCTGCAACAGCGATATGCTCCTTGAGCACATCGATAACAAAGAGAGCCGAGGGAAGACGGTTCAGATCGGCGATAGAACCGAGGTTCTTCTCGAGTTTTGCACGCTGACGTGTGATCTGAAGCTTCTCGCGCTTCGACAGATTGTCGAATGTACCATCCTTGGTCATCTTGTCGATAGAAGTCATCTTCTTGACAGCCTTGCGGATGGTGGGGAAGTTGGTGAGCATACCGCCCGGCCAGCGCTCGATCACGTAGGGCATACCGATCTGCTGAGCCTTGTCGGCGGTAACTTGTTTGGCCTGTTTTTTGGTGGCTACAAACAGGACTTTCTTGCCTGCTTTCGCCATGCTCTTCAGGGCAGCTGCAGCCTCGTCGAGCTTGGCAGCGGTCTTGTAGAGATCAAGAATGTGGATACCGTTGCGCTCCATGAAGATGTAGGGAGCCATGGCCGGGTTCCATTTTCTTTTGAGATGGCCAAAGTGGCAGCCGGCTTCGAGGAGCTGGTCAAATGTAGGAGTTGACATGATTGTCTTTTGTTGTTTACGTTCTTGAAATTCAATTCCGGGGTAAAGCCGCATGGCGGCTGTCGGCGGAATTTAGATACTAAACACAAGCTATGGGTCGTAACCCACAGAATGAGTGAGAGAGGATAATGATTAACGCTTGGAGAACTGGAAGCGCTTGCGGGCCTTGGGCTGACCGGGTTTCTTACGCTCAACAGAACGCGGGTCGCGGGTCATGAAGCCATTGGCACGAAGAACAGACTTGTCCTCTGCATTGATTTTTACAAGCGCGCGGGCGATAGCGAGACGCAGAGCCTCAGCCTGGCCTTTGTAGCCGCCGCCGTCGAGATTGACACGGATGTCATACTTGCCTTCTGCCTCGAGCACCAGAAGCGGCTGCTTCACGATGTACTGAAGGATCGAAGAGGGGAAATAGACTTCCAGAGGACGCTTGTTGATGATGATCTCGCCGTTGCCTTCCTTGACAATCACGCGAGCTACGGCAGCCTTACGACGGCCAACTGCATTAACTGTTTCCATTTTTTTAGGTTCAGGGAGGTTGGTTATTTAACGGCGTTGATGTCTATCGCTTTGGGGTTCTGAGCCTCGTGGGGATGGCTCGGGCCATTGTAGACATGCATGTTGTTGATAAGCTTTCTGCCAAGACGGTTCTTGGGGAGCATACCCTTGACACCACGGATGAACAGAGGGTGCTTGCCGGCCTTGAGGTGCTTGTTGAAAGACTTTTTCATCAGAACTTCGGGTGTCAGCTCACGCTGTCCGCCGGGATAGCCGGTATAGTTCAGATAGATCTTGTCGGTCATCTTCTTGCCGGTGAAAACGATCTTCTCGGCATTGATGATAACAACGTAGTCGCCACACTCGACAAACGGAGTGTAGTCGGGCTTGTTTTTCCCCCTGAGGATCTTGGCGACCTTCGAGCAGAGACGGCCGAAATGCTGGCCTTCAGCATCGATAAGCACCCAGTTGCGCTCAACGTTCTCGGCGTTGGGGGAAACGGTTTTGTAGCTTAATGTATCCACACTAATTTAATTTATTAATACACATTACACCCGTCCCGCAATCAGTGACACACAGGCCATTGGCATCACTTCAAGCAGTCAGGGCTTTTTTCTTTTCAGATTTTATCGGCTGCAAAGGTACCACTATTTTTTCATAACACCAAATCATTCACCGACAAATATCACATTCTAAATCCTACGCTACCCGACGGTGCGGCCGGGATAGGCGGCAAGGGCATGACGGAGCACCTCCATGGCCTTACCGAGCTCATCCTTTTCAAGCACATAGGCCATGCGGACCTCGTTGCGTCCTTTGCCGGGAGTAGTATAGAATCCCGATGCCGGAGCCATGAAGACTGTCTGCCCTTCATATTCAAATTCGCTGAGACACCATTTGCAGAACTCATCGGCATCGTCGACAGGAAGACTGACAACTGTATAGAAAGCCCCCATCGGTATAGGAGTATAGCAACCGGGGATACGGTTGATCTGATCTACGAGAAACTTGCGACGCTCGACATACTCGTTGTAGGTCGCAAGCATATATTCCTGCGAAGTATCGATAGAAGCCTCGGCAACAATCTGCCCAAGCAGTGGCGGGCTAAGACGCGCCTGACAGAACTTCATCACATTTTTCTTCAGTCCGGCATGTTTGGTGATAAGCGCACCGATCCTTATTCCGCACTCATTGTAGCGCTTAGACACAGAGTCGATAAGTACTACATTGTTTTCGATACCCGGAAGATGAAACGCCGAGATATACGGTGCTCCGGTATAACAGAACTCTCTGTAGACCTCGTCGGAAAAAAGAAACAGGTCATGCTTCATCACCAGATCCCTTATCTGAAGCATCTCCTTCATCGTGTAGAGATAACCAGTAGGATTATTGGGATTACAGATAAGTATACCTTTGGTCTTTGGCGTGATAAGCTTTTCAAACTCCCCTATCGGAGGAAGCTCGAACCCGTTTTCAATTGTCGACGGCACCGTGACGATCTTAGCACCGGCCGATATTGCAAAAGCCATGTAATTGGCATAGGCCGGCTCAGGAACGATGATCTCGTCGCCCGGATCCAGACAGGCCATAAATGCAAAAAGCACCGCCTCCGATCCACCTGTAGTGACTATGATATCATAGATCTCGACATCTATATTAAACCGATGATAATACTCACACAGCTTCATGCGCAATGAGTACAGCCCTTGCGACGGACTATACTCCAACACTTTGCGATCAATATTACGCAGCGCCTCAAATGCCTCGCACGGTGTGGCGACATCGGGCTGTCCTATATTGAGCTTATAAACTTTAATTCCTTTTGCAATAGCCTTGTCGGCCAATGGCACAAGACGTCTTATCGGCGATGCCGGCATCACTTCGCCGCGATTGGAAACCTTAGGCATAGTACGTTACAATATCTTGCTGAGCGACTCAAGATCGTCGGCGCCGATCAAGTCAACGCCCTCACTAATAAACAATTTCTTAAACTCAGGGGTATCAGGTGCGCCCCACCAGCGGAACAGCTTGCCCTCTTCATGGGTCTGACGTATATAGTCGCGCATCTTGGCGAGCTTGTCGGCCGGCATTTCCCCGTCGCCTTTCCATCCGATATATTTTGAGTAATTATCACTGATCACAGGCATGAGCACCGCCGGGACGCCATTGCCAAGATCGGCTATCGTACCGTCGATAAAGATAAACCGGTCAGTCTCCGCCGCGACCGCAACACGCGGACTTCTTCCTGAAAGATAGAACAAAACGGCACTTTCACACATTTTTCCATCCTTCTCATGACAGAAAAGATCCTTATAAGGCTCAAGTTTCTTTTTCAGCACCGGATACATAGCCTCACCGTCGGTC
>JAIDKP010000476.1 GCA_029051445.1 Muribaculaceae bacterium
GTCTCGTGTCTCGGTGTTTTCTATAAGAATTTCCTCTTTTTCACCGGTGTAGGGGTCGGTGTACTGGTAGCGGAGTCTGACTCCCGACTCGACCTTGTTGACGTTCTGTCCTCCTGCTCCTCCTGAACGGAATGTATCCCATGACAGAAGTGCCGGCTCGACTTTCACCTCGATAGTATCATCGACGAGAGGGGTGACAAAGACCGATGCGAATGAAGTCATGCGTTTGCCCTGAGCGTTGTAGGGTGATACGCGTACGAGACGATGCACGCCGTTCTCGCTTTTAAGATAACCGTAGGCGAAGTCACCTTCGACCTCGATGGTGCATGACTTAATGCCGGCCTCGTCGCCTTCGAGCAAGTTGGAAATAGATGTCTTGTAGCCGTTTTTCTCGCACCAGCGTAGATACATGCGCATGAGCATCTGTGCCCAGTCCTGGCTCTCGGTTCCGCCTGCTCCTGAGTTAATTTTCAGAACGACTCCAAGTTTGTCTTCTTCCCGCCGGAGCATGTTGCGGAATTCGAGGTTCTCGATTTTGGCGATCGCATCGGCATAAAGGGCATCGATTTCCGACTCTTCCATGAGTCCTTCTTTTACAAAATCCCACGCTATGGTGAGCTCTTCAGCCGCTTTCTGCACATCGGCGTATCCTGATATCCACTGCTGCAGGTCCTTGATCTTTTTCATCTGGATCTGAGCCTCCTGGGGGTGTTACCATAAGTCGGGCACTTGTGTGCGTAGTTCTTCTTCCTCAACCTGGATCTTCTTTCCGTCGATGTCGAGATATTTTTTCAGCGAAG
The DNA here is from genome assembly GCA_029051445.1 of Muribaculaceae bacterium. Classification (GTDB taxonomy): domain Bacteria; phylum Bacteroidota; class Bacteroidia; order Bacteroidales; family Muribaculaceae; genus JAFLTL01. The sequence continues at coordinate 801 of JAIDKP010000476.1, forward strand.
CAGAGCGCTCCTGCACTTCTTTAAGCTGGTCGGGAGTAATCATGTGATTTCAGATTGCAATTTGAGACTGCAAAGATACTTATTTCTATCTTATTGATGATAACAGACGTGCAGTATTGGCATTTTTTTTGCTGAGACATATTAATATTGCTATCTTTGCGTATAATAGAAAGGACTGGGTATAATCGGTCCTGAACAGATCAATAAGCCATTTTTTTATATGAAAAAACTTCTGATGGGGCTGGCTGCCGTCGCAATGATGGCTCCGATGCAGGCTTCGGGCAAAGCGCCGAAGTTGAAAGCCAACAATATCGATGATGTTGTGAAGGCGATGACAATAGAGGAAAAAGCCGATCTTATTGTCGGATCGCGAATGTATTACAAGGATGAGACAGCTCCTCAGCATATAAAGGACTCGTGGAAGATTGTCCCGGGTGCTGCCGGTCGCATCAATCCTGTGCCTCGTGTCGGTATTCCGGCGGTGGTGCTGTCTGATGGTCCCGCCGGTTGCGGCATTATGCCTGTCGATGGTCAGGACAGTCTTTTCTGTACGCATTTCCCGATCGAGAGTCTGTTGTCGTCGACCTGGGATGTTGATCTTGTGAGAAATGTCGGTGAGGTTATAGGAAATGAGGCGAAGGAGTATGGCACTGACGTGTTGCTTGCTCCGGCAATCAATATACACCGTCATCCGCTTTGTGGCCGTAATTTTGAGTATTTCTCTGAGGATCCGGTGCTTGCCGGAAAGATGGCGGTGGCATATGTCAACGGCGTTCAGAGCAACGGTATCGGAACATCGGTGAAGCATTTTGCTGTAAATAATCAGGAGACCAACCGCATGAACAATAATGCGATAATTTCTCCGCGTACGCTCCGCGAGATATATCTTAAGGCTTTTGAAATTGTTGTGCGTGAGAGTCAGCCTTGGACAATAATGAGCTCCTACAACCGCATAAATGATGTGTATGCGTCGGAAAACAAGGATCTTATAACGACCATTCTGAGAGATGAGTGGGGATATAAGGGTACTGTGATGACCCTCTCTCATATACACATCT
>JAIDKP010000477.1 GCA_029051445.1 Muribaculaceae bacterium
TTATTCCCGAGAGAATTTCCACACTTTGTCCGTCGCTGCCTCCACGCTCTACCGGACGCTTCTCATAGCAGTCCTCGTCGAGACGGATGTAGACAAACCATTTGCCCTGCTGCTCGCTGAGTGATTCCAGCGGCACAGTGATTGCCTGATGGCGGCTGTTGAGCTTCAGATATGCGTCGACATATCCGCCCGAAGTGAGTCGCCCGTCGCCCTCAAAAGTGAAAAGTACGGGCAGGTATCCCGGGTGTTGTGCGCACTCGATGGCATCTCCGGCCAGGCGGCATCCTTTCATATCGGCGATATCATAGGCTTTGCCTGTCTCAGGCACAACGATTGTCGCCGACATGATCTTGTCGTAGTTGTCGCGCAGGCGGCGCGGAAGGTCGGCATGAAGCCGCATAGAGGTATTGGCTACGACTGCCGCGATCGGTTCGCCGGCTTCCACGTAATCGCCGTTTTTTACATATATAGCGCTGATGGTTCCTGCAATAGGCGATGATGCTCCTGTGCCCGACTGTGCGGGTCTGCTGCCTGAAAGTGCTGCTTCGGCTCTCTCATAGACCGAGCGGGCGGCATTGAAGTCACGCGCACTCACCACTCCTTTTTCAAACAATGGTTTGAGGCGGTCATATTCCCGTTTGGCAGCTTCGAAATCAAGACGTGCTCCTTCTGCCTCGTCCCCGCCCGGCATTCCTTTGCGGCTGATTGATGCGACAGACTGTCCGGATGCTACATGTAGCCCTTCGCTCATGCCGGCCGGCAGCGTGACTATGCCCGACGATTTAGCCGATATCACGCGCGAGTCAGATGCTGATGCGAGTATCTCAGCCGAGACTTTCATTGTCTCCTGAAAATCACTCTCGACGGTCTCGAAAGATCTTATTCCGAGTCTTTCTGCTTTTTCCGGCTCTATGACGATAGCATCTCCGTCATGTTGCTCGTTATCGTTCGCGTTATCATGATTGTGTCCGTCATGGTCATTACCGTCATGGTTATGTCCATCGTGATTGTGATCATGATCATGATTATGTTCATGTTTTTCATGATCATGTCCCTCATGGTTATGACCTTCATGACCGTGATCGTGATGGTGGGCAAGTTCTTTGGCTCCGTTGTCGTTGTGGCAACCAAACAGAGCGGTTGTTCCGACTGAAAGTAAAGCGCACAGGAGCACTCTGTACAGATGTCGCATAAATTTATAGGGTGATTTTTTGATATTCAGTTTCGTGTCTACAGCTTTCAACCGAAGATCACTGCTTTTTGCAAAATAACGCAAATTAGGCTTCATGAGCCAAATTATGGTATATGAAAAAGGCCATCGGCACTGCAAAACGCAATCGGGTTGCAGAGCCGATGGCCTGGTATGGCCGTTACGATTTTATCGGTTTTTGGGCTTTGAGGTGATCAGTTCGATAAAGCGGTTCAGGATGTTATGTTGCTGTATCGAGTCACTTGCCATGTAATATCTGGTGCCGTCGGGGTTATCCTGCCAGAGGGTGTTGCCTTTGTCGTTTACCGTGATGTCGCCGGGACCTGAAATTGTGAAATAGTTTTCGGGACCTTCAACGGCATAAAGCACAGAGGTAAGATCCCAGGTCGGGCGGTCATATGGCATCGGCAGGTAGGCCTTGTAGCCTTCGACTACCGGGTGATAGTCGGTCCATGTGAAGTCGTTTTCGATGCTTGTGGCAGGGTAGCAGATATAGTTGCCGAGCTCCCAGGGCGATGTTACTACCGGAGTGGGCCATTCGGCAAACACAATCTGTGCGGCAGGGATGTCACGCACTACATTGTACTCGGCGCGGTCGGGATTGTCGATACCGCCGGCCATGGTCACGAGTCGGCTCACTTTTTTTGCGACCAGATCCTTGCCGTTCAGGTCAGAGTATTTGTCGGGCTGCGAGGCAAGAAGCTGGGCAAGGTTTGTCGAGAAGCCTACCGATATAACTGTGACAGATGAGTCGGGTTGCTGCGATAGCACTTTTCGGTACATCTCCACGCTCGGGAGTATGAAGCTGTCATCGGCATGGCTCTGCTTGAAAGCCGGGTTGCCGAGCGAGTCGGTCACCTGCATGGCATGGTAAGCGTAGTTGTTGGCATCATCGCAGTCTGCTCCGTTCACGACTTTTCCAAGAGGTATGTCGGGATAACCGTACCAGGTATTCATGGCGTCGATATACTCGATCGAGCCTTCGTTGCGCTTGTTGCTTGAGATGCCGATGAGATCGATCTTGCCCTGCTCCATGTATTTGTAGAGCATGTCGAGAGCGAGTGCGTCGTCGACATCGTTGCCCATGTCGGTTTCAAAAATGATCCTCATTGGTTCGGCTGCAGTGGCATTCTCAGCCGTTTTGTTAGTTCCGCCACAAGCGGTCAATGCTCCTGCGGCTAACACACCGGCAGCAAATAGAAGTGTCTTATTCATGTTGTCTATTAGTTTGCACCTGAAATAATGATTGCGGCGAGTCCGGCGATAAAAAGCACAAACATGCTTGCCAGAAACCACTTGACGATCTTGGTCATGCCAAGAAATTCTTTCCATACAAATATGCCCCAGATTGCGGCTACCATTGGAGCACCCTGGCCGAGAGCATAGGAGATTGCCGCTCCGGCTTTTCCGGCCGTGATGTAACTGAGTGCGGTGCCTATGGCCCAGATGAAGCCGCCGAGCACGCCCACCATGTGGGTGCCGAACGAGCCGTTGAAATATTCGCGGTAGGTCACTTTGGTTCCTACAAACGGACGCTTCATCACGATTGTGTTCACCACGAAGTTGCTAAGGAAAATACCGCAGGCAAAGAGGAAGAAAGCTGTGTAGGGGGTAGCCATTGTCGGTGTCGGGTTCTCGAAGTTGTCAAGATCCATGATGGCAGCTACAAAACGGTAGAAGAAAGCCATGAGCACACCGGCGATGACGGCGAGCACAACTCCCTTGCGGCTGTTGGAGTTTTCGCTCTGAATCTTCTTGGCAGCGTTGTGTTTGGCCGAAGCGACGGCGTTGAGTATGATGGCGAGCACAATAAGAGCCACACCGATAAAGAGAATTACCGGATCACCCTTGGGAGCGGCGAAATAGTTGACAAAGTCGCCGAGCACAAGCGCGATACCGACACCGAGCGGGAATGCCGCTGTCAGTCCGGCAG
>JAIDKP010000478.1 GCA_029051445.1 Muribaculaceae bacterium
GATCTGGAATGTGAGGTCGAAACGCACCTGGTCGTTGCCTGCGCTTGTCGACCCGTGAGCCACTGCGTCGGCACCGATCTTCTTGGCGTAGTCGATGATGGCGAGTGCCTGGAATATACGCTCGGAGCTGACCGAGATGGGATATGTGCCGTTGCGGAGCACGTTACCCATGATCATGAATTTGATCGAGCGGTCATAGTACTCGTGGGTGATGTCGAGGGTAGCGTGTTCTATTGCACCGAGAGCCAGAGCGCGCTCCTCGATTTTCTTCAGGTCCTCCTTGGAGAAACCTCCGGTATTGGCAATTGCCGTATACACTTCATAGCCGCAGTCTTCCGAAAGATATTTGACTGCAAACGATGTATCAAGGCCGCCGCTGAAGGCGAGCACTACTTTCCTTTTTTCCATGTGGCGAGGAGTTGTTCGAGTTCTTCAATAAGTTTTCCGTCCGGAACCTGTTGTGATTGGTTTGCCGGTTGCGCTTCGTCGTTGCCGTTGAGGCGGTTGTCCTGATGGAATTTCTCATCGGCAGGGTCATAGAGCAGTCCGACGCAGAGACACTTGTGGCCTCCGTTGCGCTGGAGTATGTCGTAGTTCACGCAGCTTTCGCAACCCTTCCAGAATGCTGCGTCATCGGTGAGCTGGTCAAATGTTACCGGACGGTAACCCAGTTCCGAATTCATTTTCATCACGGCTGCGCCTGTGGTAAGCGAAAATATCTTAGCTTCCGGGAATCTCTCGCGCGAAAGCTGAAATATTCGTCGTTTGATGCGGGTCGCCAGCCCGATTCCTCTGAATTTGTTAGCGACTATGAGACCCGAGTTGGCCACAAACTGCTTGTTGCCCCAGCTCTCGATGTAGCTGAAACCTGCAAACTCACCCTCTTTACCGAGGGCGATGACAGCTTTCCGCTCATGCATCTTTTGACTGACGTATTCCGGTGATCTTTTCGCGATACCAGTCCCGCGTACTTTCGCCGCACGATTAATCGTGTCAAGAATTTCGTCAACGTATTTGATGTGCTCGTCTGAAGCAACAATAACCTCAACATCTTCTGCCCTGATTAGTTGCTCGGGTGATGATGAGGTGATGTCAACTACGTCGTTCATTTAATTGGATGAAAAGCTTTTATTAGTGTTGTTTATGAAAATTTACGGTGAATGCACCGGTTTCGCTTCAATGATATCTGTGACACGGAAGCGCATCCCGATGCAATCACCCACAAATATAGTAATAAAAATCCTTTTAGATCACAAAATTGCCACCTGACTGATTCTTTTTCTCGTTTTTTTAAGTTTGCATGAATATTCAGGGCTGGTTATGGCATTTCGTTTTCGTTATTGCGGGGATTGTTGTTAAGAATGTGGGTACGCTCTTTCTGAAGACCCTTGTTGTCTTTGGCATGGTCGGCGTTGTTTACTGCGATGCCGGGATAGTCGCGTTCGGCCTGTTCGATTCGTTCTTTCTTGTTCATAGTATATGCATGTTACAAAGATGTTTATATGAAAAACAACAAAGTTTCCGGAATAAAGTTGCCGTGGGAGGCTGCTTTTATTCCGGAAACCATACCATGAAAATATAGATAAAAATCGTGTTTAGTCGATCTGGACTACCAGATAGTTGCTCTTGTCCCAGAAACGGGCCGTATTGGTGATCCTGAGGACTTTCTGACCGTCGACATCCTCGATTGTATAGGAGTCGGTGGGCTGATCGGTGACAAGCTTGGCCTTTGTGCTGTGAAGCTCTATGGTTGTAAGTGTGCGCTTGTCGGCACGATGGAAATATGATGTGTCGAAGTCCTCGGGAAGAACTTTGGTCTTGCGCAAGAAGCCGGTCTTGATTATGTCATACTGTTTAAGCTCCTTTTTGCTTCCGATGGCATAGTAGCACATATTGAGCTCATCGGCGAGTTTGACGTTGGTCTCTTCGGCCTGATCCTTGGCTTCTGTCACTGCTGTAACTGTAGAGCTTAGTGAGTCTACGCGCTCGCTCAGGTCGGCGATCTGGATATTGGCTTGCGACAACTTTCCTCTGAGATCGGTGATCGTGTTTTCCTGATCGGTGATCTGGTTTTTGAGAGTCTCTATGGTTTTGCTCAGAGTCACGTTGTTGGAGTTGGTGGCTTTGAGCTTTTTCTCAAGTTCCTCAAGGCGTTCGCGGCGTTGCTGAAGGGTGGCCTGTATTGCAGCCATATCGGTGCGTATCTGCTGGCGTTTCGATGGGGAATCCTCCTTCAGTGCGGTCGGGTCGCCGAGTATCTGCTCCATACCCTTGATCGATGCCATGTCCGACGAGATATCGTTGATCAGCATCAGCAGTGAATCCTGGTTGGCAATAGCCATCTCAAGCGAGTCGCGCACGGTGAAACCTGTTTCTGAAACAGTGCTCTCGCCGGTTTTCTGGTTGCAGCTCCACAGACATCCCGCAATTGCTGTTGTCAGTGCTGCAAAACTGATCTTACTGATTTTCATAGATAAATAGTATTTCCGTAAATATAAGATTTGTTTCAAGGCTGGCTCTCGTCGCCACGGCGATACTTGTTGGTGTGTACCTTTTTCTCTTTCCGTGACATTGAGTTTGTGCCGCCTGTGACTATAACAATTTCCCCGCGTGCTTGGTTCGTCTCAAAATATTCGGTAAGTTCTCCAAGAGTGCCTCTGACTGTAGTGTCATGTAGCTTTGAGATCTCCCGGCTGACAGATGCCGGACGCTCTGCTCCGCATACGTCCCTGAGTTCTGCGAGTGTGCGTGCCAGACGCAATGGAGATTCATATATAATGAAAGTACTCTGGCTTTCTGCAAGTTCTGCAAGTCTTGTACTCCGTCCTTTTTTGGCCGGAAGAAAACCCTCAAACAGAAATCTGTCGCAGGGCAGTCCTGAATTTACGAGGGCGGGAACAAATGCCGTAGGACCCGGCAGTGTCTCCACTTCAATGCCGGCCACTGCGCATTCCCTCACAAGCATGAATCCGGGGTCGGATATAGCCGGTGTGCCGGCATCCGATACAAGTGCTATAGTCTCGCCTCCTTTCAGCCGTTCGGTGATTCGGCCAACAGTCGAGTGCTCGTTAAACTTGTGATGGCTTTGCATGGGGGTGGTGATGCCAAAATGCTTCATCAGAGTGCCGCTTGTGCGCGTGTCTTCGGCAAGAATCAGATCACTGCTTTTAAGCACCTCGATGGCGCGTGGCGTCATGTCGGCCAGATTGCCGACAGGGGTTGGCACGACAAACAGTTTACCGGGCATATTATCGCGATTGGTTATAATAGGGAGCGATGATCTCAAGGAAATAGCATACCTCCTCGCTTTCGACATCCATTCCCTGTTCGTCAGTCAGGTAATGCATGGCGGCGTCAAGTGTAGGCAGAGTGGCGATGACCGACATGATTGCCTTCATGGCAGTGTCGCTGCCGCCGAACAGCTCTCGTCGGAATCTGAACCGATCGTTCAGCGTCAGCAGTTTGAGCATTTTTGCTCCGGCCTCATCGCTTGCTTTGATTTCAGGAGCGGCCTTCTTTTCGGTCACTTCTGCCTCTGAGGCTTCAGTGTCGGTTTCGGCATATTCAGCCTGAGCCTCGTCTATTTTGGTCTCCAGGCTGGCGGCAGTACTTTCTTCTTCTTTGGGGATAAGTATCTCGTTTTCCGTTGTTTCCTGCATTTCGGGCTCTGGTTCGGCAACTGCAGTCGGGGCGGGAGGCGGGACTATGCCCGGTTCCGCAGGTTTGTCGGCACATGTTGCTACGGCCGGCTGAGGGATCGGTTGGGGAGTCGGAGGAACCGGCACCGGTATCTCCGCAGCCTTGATTTCATGCTCCGGAATTGTATCGGTGTCACACAGCAGATGTGCGAGATCGCGTCCCTTGTCGGCGATGAGATTGCGTATGTGTGGAGCTATCGACTCTTCGCTGCGGTCACGCAGAAGCAGGAGCAGACCCTCGATTTCGTAGGTCAGGGATATAAGTTTGTCGATGTCTGTATTCATTGTTCTTATCAGGGTAATGTGTTCAATAAGTAACGCTCTATTGATTTGCGTAGCTGAGTGCGGTTGCAGAAGAAATTATTTACCATGACCACCACTGTATGGCTCGGGAGGCCGTTGGGGCCGAGAAGATATCCGGCATAGCAGTGTACACCCCCCATGCTGCCGCTTTTCACCGCCAGCCGTCCGGCCAGCCGGGTGCCTGTAAGCAGACGCTTCACAGTCCCCTCCTTGCCGGCTTTAGGAAAAAGAGAGGCATAGACCTCGCCGGCATCGCTCTTGGCCATATATCGGAGCACGCCGGAAATCTGACGTGCGGAAATGGCATTTCCGCGTGCGAGACCGCTTCCGTCAAGTATGCGTGTGTGTTCCAGACTCACTCCACGCGATTTCCACAGTGCTTTTTCTCTTGCGATCGCGCTGTCAGGCGGTTCGTTGGGGGCAATGGCTCTGAGACATCCTTCTGCGAGAAGATTGACGCTTTTCTCCATCATTACGTCCATGATCTTTTCAAGTCGATCCGACCGGTGGCGATAGATAAGCACCGTGTCGTTTGCGACCGGCTGATCAATGGCTGCCGTAGTGTCCTGCTCGACAAAAGGACTCTCCTCGTCGTGGTATTCGCTTTTGATCTCTATTCCTTTACGGCTGCATGCGGCAATGAGTTCGTCTGAAAAAAAATCTCCGGGACTGGGTATAATGAAATCACTCTCAAAATAATTGTCCATCCAGTTCACAGGAAACAATCCGGCACCGTAACTTTCGGTGATGTCCTCTACTTCCCATCCGGGCACCACGCCGCCTCCTTCGGGGAGTACTTCGCCGGCGATTCTGACTTCACCTGCGATATGGCTGATCCCCATTGCCGCAAGCTCATCGGCCACAATACTTGGCAGCGATGCCGAGCTGTCGAAATCGCGACCGCCCATCGACGGGTCACCTGATCCCGCAATTACGATATCGGCTTTACCCTCGTTAGGGGCAGTTCCGATAAGCATGAAATCGGTAGTAAACCGAAAATCCGTGCCTAAAACATGAAGAGCGGTTGCGGCTGTCACGCTTTTCAGTATGCTTGCAGGGGTCATGGCGATAGCGCTGTTGTGGTCGGCAATAGCCTTTCCGGTGGCGAGATCTTCGATATAGATGCCTACACTTGCGGCATCACGTCCCGGAAAAGAGATTGGTCCCGATCCATGCGCAACGAGTGCAGAAGCGGCTGCAAGAACTGAATATGCCAGAAAACGTCTGATCATGATTGTTACAGATCGATTGTCAGC
>JAIDKP010000479.1 GCA_029051445.1 Muribaculaceae bacterium
AGCCGATATCGCCGACTGAAGTAAAATATCTCATAACTATATATATTTTTCAAGTTTATAATTTCACAAATATAGTGAGAATATTCGACGAAAAGAAAAGCGTCCGTCGGCCTTCTGGCCGGAAAGCGGTGGCGTAAGCCATTTCTTTGAGTCAAATATAGAAATTTCCAACAACTGACTCCCCTTATTTTAACGTCATATAAGAATAATTACACTCTACCTTTAGTCTGTAGCATTCTAAAGGTAGAGATCCTATTTTTGTCAAATCGTGAAAACTCCAATAAACATAAAATTCGGATTGATAGTTGCAGAGAGGCGCAATCGCCTTGGTATCTCACAGGAAGAACTTGCGTTTCGATGTGGTGTGCACCGCACATATATAGGTTCTATCGAACGCGGAGAGAAGTCCCCGACCCTTAATACCATCGAGAAGATTGCAGCCGGACTTGATACCGATATAAAATCTCTGATCCCTGAATGACACCCGATATCTCAAAAATCGCTATCACCAAAAATAATCTTGATCTCATCAAGGAATTTCTTGAGGAAATAGTGATCCGACCGAAGAATATACTGAGGAAATGGGCCACTATAACCAAGCAGACTCCTGCCATTAAATTAGGGTATATCGGACAGCATCTTGCATCATTGATCACTGGAGTACCCGGCACAGGCACAGGAGCACGGGGCGATGATCTTGCCGATGGATCTGAAGTAAAGTCATGCAATAAGATTGATCAGGCCGACAAATGCAAGGACTGCAATGGACGTGTGATGCGACTTGAGGATCAGTGTTCCAACTGCGGGAGCACCAATATCGAACGTAAAGACGACAGCAAATGGCTCTTCACTATACGCGACGAGCACGAACTAAACCAGTATCTCAATATGGACAGGATTGTGCTTCTGCTGATGGATTATCCCGGCTTTGACGATAATGATTTCAGCGACATACGCATAAACTGTTTTGAGATTTATCCAAAGGAAAAACGCATGTCGATATTCGGTGATCTTATCAGGAATCACTATGAAAACATCTATCTTCCCAAAGTTGCAGCCAACCTGAAAACCAATCCGATGAACCTTCATCCGTTTGGCTTTCAGTTCTACAAGTGTAATCCGGTTCAGGTTTTCTCCTGTATCATAAAGAACATTGACACTGATCCGCGCATCTTCATTGACGAAGATGCCTATATCAGGCCTGAGATACCTCGCACCTCATTGATGCCCTCACTCATGATGCCTTCTTCTCTGCTTAAAAAGGGAGAATGGGATATACTGCTTGAGAAAGCCGATTATGAAACTGAAATACGGCCTCTTATGCGCAACAATATACCTCTTGAGCACATGAAACGATTAAAGCCTGCTGATAAAGCATTCATTCTTCCTACGCTCGACGAGAGACTGAGATCTTATATTCCACTCAGGGAAATCACTTCGATCAGACAGCGAAATCACTATCAGCGACATTAAAGCCAGGAGATTTCAACTCTTCAATGCGCTGCATAGCAGCTTCGTAGTATTTCTTTTCGACCTCAAAACCCAAAAAATTACGTTCAAGCAAAGTTGCGACCACTGGAGTAGAGCCACCTCCCACAAACGGATCAAGCACAATGTCGCCCTTATTGCTGCTTGCACATATCAGACGCTTTATAAGTTTTATTGGTTTTTGTGTCGGATGGTATCGTTTTTCCTCATAAAAGTCAATATCCCTCCACACATCGGTAAATCCCATCTGTGCGTTAAACGTCTGTGAAACCTTCTCATAAGACAAATCAAAGTGTAATATTTCCGCAAGTTTCCCCCACAGTTCCTTTGTCGGAAACTGCTCGCACACATTGTTTCCGGTATAAATACTCCACATTCCTCCTCCGTTGGATTTGACTCCGAGAGCCTCATTTATCTGTTTTGCTGTCAGTCCCGCAGCCTTTTGCCGATCTTTTAAAAAAGTCTTGACGAACTTCTTGTTATCCTTGACTATAAACAGGATACTCTCAGTAACATTCGGAAACATTTTATATTTTCGGGTCGCTCTGCCACTAACCGACCTCATACCTTTGTCGACTATAATCTGTTGACGCAGTTCAAGACCAAGATCATCAAAGTACGGTATCAATTGCGCAAGAGTCCGAAAATATCCAAAACAATAGAAGCTGCCTCCTTTTCGAAGTATACGGGACACTTCCCTCATCCACTGCAATGACCAAGCTACATAGTCCTCTTCCGTGCGCCATTGGTAATCCCATTTCTCACCCACAACTTTCCAATATGGAGGATCTGCAATCACCAGATCTATACTTTCGCTTGGCAGCTTTTTCATAGATTCTATACACTCGGCATTATATATATTGTTGAGTAAAAATTGAGTTCCCATATCCTATTCCATTGAATTGAATGCTGAAAAAAATGGATCACCAGCGGCCGGAGGCACCGCCGCCGCCAGTCATTCCGCCGCCGAAACTGCCGCCACTGAAGCCGCCTCCGCCAAAACCTCCTCCACGACCACCGATTCCGCCGACAATCACCACCGGACGCTGGCGGCGCGGTATTATATAACGCTCGGGGGTATCATGCCCGCAATTCTCACAGCGATACAATCTGACACCCTCACCGTTCATGCTGTAGGTAGGAGCACGATGCACTGTATCACTCACAAGGTGCGAAGCTATAGCTCCGCAATAGTTGCACTTCCTATATGGCGTTGAAAGGTTAATATAGGAGCGCACAAGCCCATAGGCACATGCCGGACACACCCACACATCGTGTTCGACCGATCTGATACGGCGCTCGGTGCGCTGTCCGTCAGTGAGCCAGCGCCTGTCTTCCTCATCCGTGGCACGACGCATACGCGTCCGGCACCGCGGGCACCTCGGAGCCTTGTGCCGGAGTCTTTTCATCTGCCACAACAGCAATAACAGAGCCGGCAGCGATGCAAAGAGGCACAGCGGAGTTGCAACTGCCGTCATTAGCTTCATTTTACCGAGGTTCTCATATTTACGTTGCGGTTCCTTACGTCCGGCAAGTATCACCAGTACAGCAATAAGCAGCAAGCCACCTGTCACAATCGAGAAACCCAGATAGGCCTTCCACATTTCTTCACCGTCAGAGCGTCCGGCACCGGCATTGTTTCCATAGACCGACATAAGTTCGTCGCGCGCTTCAGGATCTGTGATGATCTTGTTTAACGTTGAAAGCGCTGCAATCACACCCCCGTCATAGTCACCCTCCCTGAACTTCGGGAAAAGATCATGACGCAGAATCTTGCCGCCGGTTATATCGGGCACGATCCCCTCCATTCCGTAGCCTGTGCGCAACACCGCCGCGCGCTGGTTCACCGCCACAAACAGCAGCAGACCGTTGTCCTTTTCTTTTTTACCGATTCCCCATTTTTCAAAAAGTTCTGTGGCAAACGTGTCGGGATCGGTGTCGTCACCGATATCCTCAACGACCACAGCCACAACCTCGGCCGATGTCTTGCGCCATATGTCGCTCATGATCGAGTCGGCAAACTGTTGTGCGGCAGGCGAGATCACTCCGTCGGGATTCGACAGAAAACGTGTGCGGTCAGCCACATGCACGTTGGGAATGCTCTCCACGTCATAAACTCCGGCTATAACCGGAGTCGCAACAGCCAGCATCAGGCCTATGAGAAAAATCAGTCTGGTCTTCATTATTCCTTCAACAATAGACATGCGTCGCCATAGCTCAGGAAACGATAGCCCTCATCGGCAAGCACATGATCATACATCCTGCGCCACTCGCTTCCGTCGCCGGCCGCCTGCGCCATGAACGCCGACACAAGCAGAAGCAGTGTCGATTTCGGCTGATGGAAATTGGTAACCATGCCGTCGACGATGCGGTAACGATAACCGGGTGCAATGATCACACGCGTGTCGGCCACAAGCGTGTCCCCCTCCATATTTCTGAGAATCGCCTCAAGAGCTTCGTGGGCCTCAATCTGAGGGTGTTCCGGATCATACGGCCACCACTGCGGCACCTCGCCGTCCCAGCGACCGGCAGCCATAAGTGCGCCGATGTGATACAGGCTCTCAAGTGTGCGCACCGAGGTAGTGCCTACGGCAATCACCGGCCTGCGGCTGTCGCCCGGCCTCGTCCATTCGGCAAGTTCCTCGATAAACGCGCGCGACACGGCTATAAACTCGGCATGCATGGGGTGATGGCCGATAT
>JAIDKP010000048.1 GCA_029051445.1 Muribaculaceae bacterium
ATCTTATACCATGCGTCTTCGGAAATCACCTCGGTATGCGAAGCTGTGAAATCGGAGATCGGATTGCCCGATGCGTCGGTGATCGACGTGACAAAAAGCGGCTGGGCCCGCATTCCCCTGTTGGCAAATGCCGAGTATGCGCCTACCATTTCCTTTACCGAGACCTCGCATGAGCCGAGGCAGATCGATATCACCGGATCAAGATGGTTGGTTATACCGAAATTATGCATGTTTCTGACGAGCTGCGCTGGCGAAAGCTGACTCATCAGGCGTGCCGCTATCCAGTTGTTGGAGTTGGTGAGAGCCCAGCGCAGATCGACCATTTCGCCGATTCTGGCTGTTCCTGAGTTGCGTGGCGACCACGGGCGCCCGAGTTCATCTACGATTGTAGGCTGCTCGTTGAGAAATTCGTCGCAGGGGGTGAATCCTTCCTCCATGGCATAGGTATAGAGAAACGGCTTGATTGTCGAGCCTATCTGGCGCCGTCCGGTCGAAACCATGTCATATTGGAAAAACTTGAAATTCGGGCCTCCCACGTAGGCTTTGACGTGTCCGTTTTTCGGATCCATCGACATGAATCCTGTGCGGAGGAAATGTTTTGTATACAGGATTGAGTCGAGCGGTGTCATGACGGTGTCTATGACGCCGTCGTAGCTGAATGCCCGCATGTCGGTCGGTGTGTTGAATGCTTTGTCGATCTCGGCATCGGTAGCTCCGGCTTTTTTCATCAGCCGGTAGCGATCGGTCTGTTTCACCGCACGCTCAATCAGGCTCTTGATCGCATTAGCCGAGATTTCCTCGCGGTTTGTCGAGTAGGGAGCCGACTGGACTCCTTTTTTCTCTCTGAAAAAGCTTTTTTGCAGAGACTTCATGTGTTCCTGTACAGCCTGTTCGGCATAGGCCTGCATTCTCGAGTCAATCGTGGTGTGTATCTTGAGTCCGTCGGTATATATGTCCCACTTCGATCCGTCGGGTTTGGGATTTTTCTCAATCCATCCGTAAAGCGGATCGTTTTCCCACGCGATACTGTCGTCCACATATTTCTGGCCTTCCCACTGCATGTAGTCGCCCTTGCGCGGTTTTTTTGCAGTGAGCATGCGTCGGAGTTCCTCGCGGAAATATGGAGCCGGTCCCTCTTTGTGGTCGGCGCGGTGGAAGTCGAGTTTTATCGGAATCTGTTTGAGCGAGTCGCGTTCGGCTTTGGTGAATTTGCCGTTTTTATCCATCAGATCAACCACCCTGTTTCTTCTAACGGTGGTTCGTTACGGATATCTGGTGTG
>JAIDKP010000480.1 GCA_029051445.1 Muribaculaceae bacterium
TAGACCGTCTCAAGGTATTTGCCCGTCATGGTGTTCTTCCTCAGGAACGCGTTGTCGGAAACGACTTTGAGGTCACTGTTTCTGTCGTCGCCGATCTTGATCCCGGCCTTGTCGGGCAGGACTGCCTTGACGGCACTGTCAATTATGCCGACATAGTAGCGATCGTACGACGCGAAATGGCCACAGCCTCCCGGCTGATAGAGAATGTGGCGTGGCGTATAGGCACTGCGGTCATGCATGAGTGCCGTGGCGCTGAAAGCTGCAGGGTGACAGTGGCGAAGCTGTTGCCGCCGATTCCGTCGGCTCAGATGAGCTCGGCATCGGTCACTATTGCTTTTCCATGATTTTGTATGCCTGTATCTTTTAAAGTTGTGCTATATTTGTAAAATACTTTCAGTCATCCACACGCATTTGAATAATGAAGGAGAAGCAGCTCGCACTTGACCGCCGTTATCTGCGCATGTCGCGGATATGGGCCGAGAACTCCTATTGCCGGCGCCGTAAAGTGGGCGCGATACTCGTGAAAGACGGCATGATCATCTCCGACGGCTTCAACGGCACGCCGGCCGGATTCGAGAACGTCTGCGAGGACACCGACGGCACGACGAAGCCTTGTGTGCTCCATGCCGAGGCCAATGCGATAACCAAAGTGGCACGCAGCAACAACTCGAGCGAGGGGGCTACCCTCTATGTCACAGCCTCTCCGTGTATGGAGTGCTCCAAGTTGATAATACAGTCGGGCATCAGACGTGTGGTGTATAACGAGGAATACCGTCTGTCGGACGGCATAGACCTGCTGCGCCGGGCCGGCGTGGAGGTCGTTCATATCGAACAACTTGAAAACGGGCTCTGCTGAGCCATATCGTGATGAACAGAAAAATAACGGAAACCCGCATGTGGGTGCCGCTGCTTCTGGCGGTCGCGCTTATCGGAGGAATTCTTCTCGGACATCTGATACACAGCAATGCCGGGGCTTCTGAAACCGAGCGCAAGCTTTCGACCATCCTCAAGATGGTTAAAAACGATTATGTCGATGTCGTCGATATCGACTCCCTTCTTGAGAATGTGCTTCCTGACCTCATGGAAAGCCTTGACCCGCATTCGGCATACATCCCGAGGCGTGCCCTGCGCAGTTTCAATGACAATCTCGACGGCACTTTGCGGGGAGTAGGTGTCACATTCACGATGTCTAATGACTCGATCGCAATTATCGAGATACTCAGCGGGGGGCCTGCACAGAAAGCCGGACTCCTTGCCGGGGACCGCATCGTCAGTGTCGACGGCAATCCCGTGTCGGGGCAGGACTACTCGATGGACGAGATACGCTCGATGCTGATGGGGGAGACCGGAACACATGTCATGGTCGGCATAAAGCGTGCCTCATCGCCGCGTGTCCTTGAGTTTGATCTCGAACGTGGAGAAGTGCCTCTTAATTCCATTGACGCATCCTACATGCTTGCCGACGGCATCGGCTATATACGTGTCAGCCAATTCAGCCGCACTACCTACGATGAATTTCTCAATGCACTCAGCGATCTTATGGCCGAGGGAGCGAAATCCTATGTGATTGATCTGCGTGGCAACGTCGGCGGCTACATGGAGATCGCAGTGTTTATGGCCAATGAGTTTCTTCCGGCAGGGTCTCCGATCGTATTTACGCGCACACGCGATGGAAAAGATGACCGGATGTATGTGAGCGACACCACAGGATCTTTCCACGATGCCGGTATTGTCGTTCTGCTCGATGAGTTCTCGGCAAGTTCGTCGGAGGTTTTTGCGGGTGCTGTGCAGGACAATGACCGTGGTCTTATCATAGGCCGGCGTTCCTATGGCAAGGGGCTGATACAGCATCAGGCGCTTCTTCCTGACAGCAGTGCGCTTCAGATGACCATAGGGCGGTATTATACGCCGTCGGGACGTTGCATCCAGAAGGATTACTCCAACCAGAAGAAGTATCACGACGATTTTTACGAGCGTCTGCGTCATGGTGAGATTTTCAGTGCCGACTCCATACGTCAGGACACGACCGAGGTATTCCACACAGTGCATGGCCGCAAAGTCTATGGCGGCGGCGGAATAATGCCCGATATATTTGTTCCGTCTGACACTTCCAAGGTCACCGGTTACTATGTCAATGTACTGAATTCAGGAATGTTCCAGAAATTTGCGTTTGACTATGTCGATACCAATCGCGACAGGCTGGCGGCTGCGTCGGATCTGGCCGGACTTGAGGAACTTCTGCCGTCCGACGACCTTCTGCTGCGACAGTTTGTCAATTATGCCGGACAGAACGGCATAGCACCGCGCTGGTACTACATCAACATTTCCCGTGATCTTATTGTTAATCAATTGAAGGCTATCATAGCCCGTGATATTCTCGGAGTCTCGTCTTTCCACGAGATGATCAACCGCATGGACCCGACTGTTGACCGTGCGCTTGAGAGTCTGCTTGGCGGAGAGGCCGATGCTCCGGTATCAGTCAATTGACGAAACAATGAATAAAGAAGACATACGACTCAGGGTCAAGGCTCAGAAAGGCCTTCTGACTGAACGGGAACGATACGACGCGGCACAATCTGTGTTCCGTCAGCTTGAACGCACTGCGGCTTTTCTGCTTGCCGACAACATACTGCTGTATCACTCGCTTCCCGATGAACTTTCCACTCTTGAGTTTATTGATCGGTGGCACACGCGTAAACACTTCTATCTTCCGCGTGTCAACGGGCTCAATCTTGAGATACTGCCCTATGACCGCTCGCGTCTGGCTCTTGGCGCTTTCCATATAGAGGAGCCGCAGGGCGACGAAACCGCCGATATCTCCCGTATCGAACTTATAGTGGTGCCTGGTGTCGGGTTTGACCGGTCGGGCAACCGCGTCGGCCGCGGCAAGGGATATTACGACCGGCTTCTCGCCGGTGCCGGTGCCGTGAAGATAGGTGTCGGCTATGATTTCCAGCTTATAGAAGACGGTATAGATGCCGACCCGCACGATGTGGGTGTCGATGTAGTCATAACCCCCTCCCGTGCGATAAGGATACGTCGCAGATGAACTTGTAGACCTGTCGGAGTGTTTTAGATTGAAAAGAGGGCTTTCTCTCTGTGAGGATGTGTGCCCTAATGTCAATTCATCACACGACAGGTATCATGAAAATACGTAAATCCGAATTATCAGAAAGTCGCGACATCCGACGCATGTCGTGCATTGGTATCATAGTGGCGTTGCTGTGGATCGGCCTGTTTCTGCTCGTGTCGGTTCCGGTTCGGGCTGTAGAACCGCAGGATATTCCGGCATGTCTCCGGAGGATGGCTGATTGCCATGTGCTCGCCCATGTAGGGGTGACGTTGCCTATGGCTGCCGATGACCGTGATCAGATCGATTATGACATAGTTGCCATAAGCGAGGGAGCACCGTCCGACACGCTCATGCCGCTCAGATATATCGTAGAGTGGCGGCTTCCGTCGCAGTCGGGTGAAAGTACCGGCTTTACATCATATTTCGACGGCAATCTGTATCGGTTCCGTGACTCACGTCTGCGGGAGTATCATTTTGATGATAATCCCGACACATTTCTGACTGCAGGCGGGGGAGTGCAGCGCAGCACGCAGTTCATGGATGTTCTCCCTTATTTTCTTGCCGATGAGATCGGGAGGATGATGTCGGACGGCAGCTATGCCTTTACATGGGACGAGAATGTCCGTGCCGACGGGCAGCAGGCATCGGTTCTGCATGTCGACCGGGAGATCGACGGCGAGACTGTAGGTGAATTTACTTATGTATTTGATCCGGAAACGCTGATGCCGCGTAAGATTGTCAGGGAGATGAGTCCCGGCAGCATAAGCGAGCAGACCGTCACTGTGGTTTATTCTGCTCCCGGCGATACAGTGGAATCACGCAGGGCTCCTGCGTCGGAAGACGAGGTGATGGCTCTGTATCCCGATGTGTTTGACCGCTTCCGCGAGAAAAACTACCGGCTCACAAGTCTCCCGGGACAGCCAGTGCCTGCGATAGCGCTTCTGTCGGCATCGGGCGCACGCTACACCCACCCGCGTGGCGAGAAATTTGATATGCCTGTTGTTATAGTTTTTATCGATGAATCTGTATCGTCAACCCCTACTACAATTAAAGCGGTCAGAGACGGGGTTGCGTCTATGCCCTTTGCCAGTGGGATTATATGGATAACACTGTCG
>JAIDKP010000481.1 GCA_029051445.1 Muribaculaceae bacterium
GCTTCAGGATGGGCTTGAACCAACGACCCCCTGATTAACAGTCAGGTGCTCTAACCAACTGAGCTACTGAAGCATTTGCTTTGCGATTGGCTTACCAACGCCCCCCTCTCTCGGGGTTTTGCGATGCAAAGATACGGCTTATTTTTTATTCTCCAAACTTTTTTGCAATATTTTTTTTAGTGTTGTTTTTTTTTCAACACTATCCGGTTATTTCAGAGGAGTTCACTATATTTGTTATATATGAAAATTACTATTTGCCATGTACTTCTGGCAGCTCTCTCACTGGCGGCTGCAGCATGCGCCAAACAGAATCCCGAGGCAATACTCATCTCGGCTGACGACGCGTTGAGCGTCGGAGATTACAGATCAGCCCAAAGCCTCTGCGATAATCTGTCGGAAATCTCACGCAACGACTCTCTTGCGATGGGATCAAAACAGTATTGCCGCCTCGCGATTATATACATGACACTGGCCGAGCACCAGTCGGAATCCGACAAATCGGCCGACGACAACATAGCAGCAGCATCGGCAATGTTCAACTGCGCGATAAACATATCAGCCGACTCCGTACAAGAATTCCTGCACAGCCTGCCTCCTGAAGAATCAGGCCATGCCGAACTCCTGCTTCAACTTTCAGAGGCAGCCCAGGCACGCGATAAAATCTATATGGAAATTCAGGAAAACGACAGCATCCAGTCACCTGACCACAGTCACAGCCATGAAATCTAACGACATGCAAGCCGCATTGCAGGCCTTTCTGCAAAACAACCCCGACCTGCCGCAGGGAGAAGACCGACCGGCAGAAAACGAAAAAAAAACATCATTGCCCCGATTGATCGTGCGCCTTGAAACCAAAGGGCGCAAAGGCAAACCCGCAACAATCATATCGGGTCTGCCGGCCGATAGCATCGACAAGATTGCTGCAGAACTAAAACGCAAACTGGCCACAGGAGGATCCTACCGCGACGACGAGATACTTATCCAGGGCGACCGTCGCACCGATGTCACCGCCGCCCTACGCGCCATGGGATTCAAGACCAACTGAGCGCATCACACGTTCAATTGGACCGGAGACAACATCCCGCTCCACTCTTTTTTCATACGTCGGCACAGCCGGGTCTGCCCAATCATAAACCCTACATCAAAATTTTTTGGTTTTATCTCCCGCCCACACCCACAAAAAAAAGAATGCGATACATGAAATCATGCATCGCATCTTATATATATTGATGTAGTATATTTCTCTATTAAGCGCCGAGCTTGTTGATCATGCGCGAAAGCTTGCTCTTGAGATTTGAAGCTTTATTCTTAGAGATTACATGTTTGCCGGCGATGCGGTCAAGCATCGAGCTCACACGCTTGTACTCTGCCTCTGCTTCTGCCTTGTCTGTTACCTTACGAAGGTTACGGACAGCATTACGCGCCGTCTTGGCATAATAGCGATTGCGCAGACGACGTACCTCCGTCTGGCGAATTCTTTTCAGCGATGACTTATGATTTGCCATTACTATGGATAATTCTGCTTATTTTAAACCTTTTGTTTTAGTAGCCCATAGGAGAATCGAACTCCTCTTTCAAGAATGAAAATCTTGCGTCCTAGCCGATAGACGAA
>JAIDKP010000482.1 GCA_029051445.1 Muribaculaceae bacterium
GGCAAACTCCTGTGATATGCCTGCTCCCATCTTGTTTCCGGCATCATCACGTCCCCACAGGTGTTCGGCCTCTACGGTAGGGTTGTCAAGCACGTTTGCAGCAGCTTTCGCCTCAAGTTCCGCCCTGTTGGATGCGACGAGTTGCCGCACTTCGGGGCAATCGGCTACCAGTGCTGAAATTATGTTGTTGTAATCGTTGTTCCGGGCAACCGAAGCGAATGTGGTTGTGACGGTTGCGATCAGAAAGAATATTACGCTTTTCATGAGCGGTTTTTCTTTGTTTCGATGAATCGGTAAAGTATCGGCACAATGTACACGTTGAGGAATGTCGACGAGATCAGTCCGCCGAGTATGACGATTGCCAGAGGAGACTGTATCTCGTTGCCGGCCTCGCCGCTGCGTAGAGCAATGGGGACAAGTGCCAGAGCCGATGTCAGAGCTGTCATCAGGATTGGCGTCATTCGGTCGACCGATCCTTTGACGATGCGCTGGCCGAGAGCGACACCGTCGGCACTTAGGTGATTGTAGCGCGACATGAGCAGCATGCCGTTGCGGGTCGAGATGCCTATAAGGGATATGAAGCCGATCACGGCCGGTATGTTGAGCTCATTGCCGGTTATCCAAAGGATAAGCGCGCCGCCTATGAGTGCCAGAGGCATATTCACCATTATCACGGCCGCTTCGCGCAGTGACTTGAATTCCTGATAGAGCAGCATGAATATGAGAGCGAGTGCGATAATCGAGGTGAGCATGAGTGTGCGCGACGCACGCTGCTCGCTTTCAAATTGTCCGCCATAGGTCACATAGTATCCTTCGGGCATTTCCACCTTGGTTGCGACCTGATCGATCAGCTCGTTGACGGCACCACGCAGATCGCGTCCCTCCACGTTGCCGGAAATGACAAGACGCCGTGCCACATTCTCGCGGTTTATTGTGTTGGGGGCAGAGGTCGAGATGACTTCTGCAATAGCCGACAGCGGTATCTTGCCCTTGCGGGTGTCGACAGGAAGGTCGCGCAGAGCCTCGATCGAAGTCCTTGATTCGGGTGTGAATTTCAGCGTCAGATCGTATGGGAGTCCGTTGTCGTAGACCTGTGAGAGCACATTGCCTCCCATCGCTGTCTCTATGAAGTCGCTCAGCTGACCCGGTGTCACTTCATAGCGTGCCATCATTCCGCGACGTGGTTTTATGTCGATCTGCGGGCGTCCGATCTGCTGTTCGAGATTCACATCCACTATGCCGCCGACCTCTCCCATCGTCTCTTTGATTTTGCGTCCGATGGAGTATAGCGTCTGCAGATCGGGGCCGAAGACTTTTACGGCAATCTGCGCTTCGGTGCCCGAGAGCATCGCATCTATACGGTGCGATATCGGCTGGCCGATCTCAATGTTGGCTCCCGGTATGGTTGCGAGTTTGCTGCGCAACTCGCGTGCCACGGCACCGCGGGTGCGTCCCTTGTCGAGCACATAGGGTGCCTCGAGTTCCGAGACGTTGGAGCCGAGGGCGTGCTCGTCGAGTTCGGCGCGTCCGGTCTTTCGTGCCACGGTGCGCACTTCGGGTACCTCGAGTATCAGCTCTTCGGCAAGGCGGCCGATGCGGTCACTTTCTTCGAGCGATACACCGGGCATGGCACTGACATTGACAGTGAACGACCCCTCGTTGAACGCCGGCAGGAAGCCTCGTCCGAGCGACATCAGCACTATCGCTGCCAGCACAAAAAGGCATGCTGTGGTGCCGAGTACGATGCGGGTGTGGCTCATAGCCCACTCGAGCGAACGGCGGTAACGCTCTTTGAGCATGCGTGTCAGTGCCGGCTCTTTGCCAAGAGCCTTTTCCTCGCTTTCTGATCCGCCGAGCAGATAGCTGCATAGAACCGGCGTGAGCGTCAGTGCTACGATGGTCGATGCGATGAGCGCGACAATGAACGACACTCCGAGCGGTATGAGCATTCGCCCTTCGATGCCGCTGAGGAAGAATAGTGGCAGGAAGCTGGCAATGATGATAAGCGATGAGTTGAAGATTGGCATACGCACCTCTTTCGAAGCCTCAAATACGACTGTTATTGTCGGCTTACGGTCGGTTGCCGGCAGTTCGCGGTTTTCACGCAGACGCTTGTAGACATTCTCGACATCGACAATGGCGTCATCGACCAGCGATCCGATGGCAATGGCTATACCGCCTATACTCATAGTGTTGATCGTGAATCCCATCCAGTGAAGCACGAGCACCGACACGATTATCGACATTGGCAGGGCGACAACCGAGATTAATGTCGTGCGCAGATTCATCAGGAAGAAGAACAGCACGATGATCACAAAGAGCATTCCTTCGAGCAGCGATTCCTGAAGATTGGTGATCGAGGCATCGATGAATGTGCTCTGGCGGAAGATGTCGGTCGATACATGTACATCGGCCGGAAGTGACGGCACAAGGGCGGCAAGTTCGGTCTCGATGCGCTCGGTGAGTTCGATAGTGCCGGATCCCGGCTGCTTGTTGACGGTGAGTAGCACTGCCGGCTTGCATCGTTCCGATGCTGTGCCGAGCACCGGCTCTTTGGCACCGGTCTGAACAGTGGCTATGTGGCCGATCGTGACGGTGTTTCCGTCGGATGTCTCTACCGGTATCAGACTGAGCTCCTCTGTGTCGGTAGTCGAGATATTGCCTTTTACGAGATATTCCTGGCCAAAGTCGTTGATGATGCCTCCCGATGCGTTTATATTGGAATTTTCAAGCGCGGCCTCTAAGCTTTCGAGAGTCACACCATAGTGCTTCATTAGTCCGGGATCGGCAAGCACCTGATACTCTTTTATGTCTCCTCCGATCACATTGACTTTGCTCACACCCTGCAATGCCGTAAGCCGGGGAGCTATGATGCGGTCGGCAAGTGTGCGCAGATCGGTCATGGAGGTGGTGTCGGCAGTGAGGCCGATAATCATCATCTCGCCGAGTATCGACGACTGCGGGCCTATGATTGGAGTGCCTACTCCCGGAGGGAGTGTGCCGCTCATTTCCTGCAGACGCTCCGACACGGTCTGTCGGGCGTGATAGATATCAACTCCCCAGTCAAATTCGACAACGACGGTCGAGAATCCGGTCGACGAAGTGGATCTCACGCGCCTCACGCCGGTGCCGCCGTTGACGGTGGTCTCGATAGGATATGTCACAAGCTGTTCGACCTCTTCAGGCGCCATGCCTTTTGCCTCGGTCATGACAACAACCGTCGGAGCGTTGAGATCGGGGAATATGTCTACTTCGGTGCGCATAAGCGCCGCAATACCGGCTACAAGTACCACAGCCGATAGCACCAGTACCGTCAGGCGCTGGTCGAGAGAGAATTTGATAATTCTGTTGAGCATTACTAAATCTTTCTCTCTTGATTAATGTGTGTGAGAGTGTCCGGGTACAGCTCCGACGTTTTCGGCGAGTCTGACATAGGCCATGCCGTCGGTCACTACATGTTCGCCGGGTGTTATTCCCGAGAGAATTTCCACACTTTGTCCGTCGCTGCCTCCACGCTCTACCGGACGCTTCTCATAGCAGTCCTCTCGTCGAGACGGATGTAGACAAACAATTTGCCCTGCTGCTCGCTGAGTGATT
>JAIDKP010000483.1 GCA_029051445.1 Muribaculaceae bacterium
TTTCATGTCATCGACTCCCTGCTTGATATGAAGTATGTCTGTCACAGCCGCATTGATATCCTTCTGTTCTACTGCACCGGCACTGACTGTTGTTCCTACACCTTTTGCGACTTTAATGTTGCGCTCCGGAATAACAACTGATACATACTCCTTTTTATCAGGATCAAAATATACGAAATCAGTCGGTGGTATCGTGTAATCGCCCGGAGTCTGAGGAACAAAAGTATATTCGACAGTAAGCTTGCCCCTCACATTATTACCGACAACCTTGGCATCGATATCTGTGCGGGGGGAATATTGTTCGAAATCAGCCGGGAAATCAATTTCAGGCGCTTTCAAATATCTGATATTTCCCATTCCCGATATCTCGATCGTAAATGTAGCGGCCTCATTTGTACGAAGTGCATCACTGCTCAATCGACTGTTCAGCGTAAACTGTCCGACAGCGCCGGTAAAACCTTCAGGCTGTGGTTCAGGCAACGACTTTACAGTCACAGTCAGATCGCCCGGAGCGACATGAATTTCCTTCTCCACAGGTATATTAGTGGCAAAGAAACCTCCGTTCACACGCTCGTACTGAACAACCGAAATATCATATTTCCCGGAATTAAAGGTGAGCTGCCCGGACTTCTGAGGAAAAACCAATACTTTTTTGAGAACAGCTGTCATATAATTCTGACCGTTATAATGCTCGATCTCATTCAAGGCTGGCTGAACATCGATTTCATCAATAAGACAACCGTCAAAGTTGGGTTGAGAAACAGAAAGGAAGCTACCTATCTGATATTTTGTGTACAGTTTGATTACACATTCTATAGGCTCTTCCTCATAGGCTGTTGTACGCGATGGGATAATACGCACAAAAACTTCATCTTTACCAACCGGTTTATCAGATGTATGAGTCGAAGCATCATCTACACGCACACCCCCCTGACTCGCACTTCCCTGCGTCGAACTATCGGCCGGAATGACTTTGAATGTCAGTGGCTCGGTTTTATATGTCTTGCCATCAACCTGAATCGACGCCGAGGGTATTGTATACTCTCCGGCTGCTCCGGCTTTGTAGACAAATGAATAGTCGACCGTCTTTTGTGACGATGTGCGGCCATTGACAATCTGATATGACTGCTGAGTCGAAGTCGAAGGACCATACAGAAAAGAGCATCCGTTTATTTCAGATACTTTCAATCCATTACCTTGTGCATTTTCAAGGCGGAATGTCACATTGAACTTATTGCCCTCGATCACATTGCGGGGCGGCAGCACTTTAAATGTCACATAAGCCCACACATGCAACGACATGGCAACTAATGCAACCAATGCAACAAGCCTGCGGCTCAAAACCTTTGCAGATTTCATATCCCTCATATCAATTCTGTTACCAGGGTTTATCAGTCTTACTTTTTGAAGCTTTTTTGAGTTCCTCCTGAGCACGTCGAGCCTCAATCTTTCGGCGTGTAGCATTTTCCTCATTTTCCATAGCCTTGAGGATCTGTTCGGCATTTCTGTCGCTTATGCCATTTCGATCATCCTGACGCTCATCGCTCTGCTCCTGATTTTGGTTCTGACCTTGATTCTGATCCTGATTCTGATCGTTATTCTGATCCTGATTCTGATCTTGCTGGTTTTGATTCTGGTCCTGTTTCTGCTGATCCTGGTTTTGGTCTTGATTCTGATCTTGATCCTGGTTCTGATCCTGCTGATCCTGATTTTGCTGTTGCTGTTTATCCTGATCTTTGTCCTGATCTTTATTCTGATCCTGGTTCTTGTTTTGATCCTGATTTTGTTTCTGATCTTTGTTTTGATCTTTCTTATCCTGATCCTTGTTCTGGTCTTTGTTCTGATCCTGGTTGTTTTGCTGATCCTGAAGGCGCTTCTGGGCTATACGCAGGTTTTCGCGGGCCTGATCATTATCAGGATTCTTGCGTAGGGCATTTTTATAGAGGTCAATGCTTTTTGCATAATCCTGGGCGTTGAAGGCTATGTTTCCGAGATTATAAAACGCTTTTTCAGCGATTGAAATATTCTCGGCGTCGCGGGTCAGATTCTGGAGAATTGTGGTGGCTTCTTTCTGGGTCTCGCCGGAAGCAGAGCCCTGGCGCAGCAGAGATGCAGCCAAATTGAATTGAGCGATTTCATTCATCGCGTTTTCCTGGAGTGCTTTCCGATATGCCACTTCTGCTTCGGCATAGCGCTCTTCGTGATAGAGCTTGTGGCCTCCACAATATAATTGCGCTCATGTCTGGTCGACCCTGATTGTGCAAAAGCAGATGTCAGGACCGATATAAAGAA
>JAIDKP010000484.1 GCA_029051445.1 Muribaculaceae bacterium
GTAGCATACAGCAAATACCGTGACTGGCCTAATTTCGGCAACGCTAAAAAAGGACATATCCTGCTGCAGGACCATGGCGACGAGGTCTGGTTCAAAAACGTAAAGATCAAAGCCCTGTAATTTCAGGCTGAGAGTCTATAAATTTGTCAATAAATCCTGTGCCCAGTTCTATCGAGGGCACAGGATTTTTTATATAAACGATCTTAAAAATTCAACAGATCACCACTCTACATCTCTCGATTAATTAAAATTAACAGTGGGGCTGAAACAACCGCCACGTAAAGGTTTGAGCCAGATAAACCACCCGTGAAAGCCGGGCCGGAAGCCCTGCAGTTTTTTTTATACTAAACAAAATCATACATTTGCACTGTTATATCAATGATGTCATAGAGATGACGCATAGCCGAGAATCGGCAGGGCACATGCAGCACTTTAATTGCAGCCACATGATACGGCTGAAAATGCAGCATCGGGTTCGCTGCGCGTGAGCGCGGTTGAAACACGTGTCTTATTAGTTTACTTTAATGAAATGTAATGAAGAAAACAATCATTGGGATTGTCGGATTCTTTGCCGTTTTGCTCGCATCCTCAGCTTTCACGCAAAGGACAACCGCACCGGCCGTGGGGTATCTTGCTCCGGCTCTATCGGTTGAAAGTGCAGGCCAGGTGCCGGAAGCAACATCACTCTCCGATTATCGCGGAAAATATGTGTTGCTCACATTCTGGGACTGCTCGCGAGCCGATTCAAGACTACAGGTCAACCGCTATCAACAGTGGTTTGATGCCAACAAGTCGACAGCCGACAGCATGAATCTTTCCATGATGGCAGTCAATCTTGACTCAAATCCACGCAGGTTTGAGGAAATTGTAAAACGTGACCATCTTGACAGCAACAGACAATTCCATCCTGAGGCGGAGCAGCTCTCTCTCGTAATTGAAAACTTCCAGCTCTCTGCTCAGCCAAAAACATTCCTGATTGATCCGGACGGTCGCATTATCGCTGTAAATCCTACAACCGATCAACTCAGCCGGATGTGAGAATTTCTTTCACAGTTGTCTTCAGAAGAACACACATGAAGTTCCCGGCACAAAGGCATATAAAGAGAAGGTCAACACCAAGACCTTTCAACCGGTAAAGATTACCACGTTATGCTTTACCGCACGCCTAAGCCGATGCAAGCCAGACAAGGCCGGTTAACCCACATCCAACGGTTAACCGGCCGTTTTTTTACGTATCCAGAGACGGTATTTGAAGCATCTACCATGAATATGCGAAGAGCCGGATCTGAAACAGACCCGACTCTTTGCAATCAATGATTCTATACCCTCTGTCGAGATGAAGCCTTATCTGTTGTCATAAGGCTTAAGATCGTAGGCAGTCATGGCGATCGAGAATCCCCAATAGATAAACGACAGAGCCGCAAGGAACGATACCATCATCATGTTCTGAACATAACCGGCCTCAAGGAAGAAAAATCCGATGATCATGAGGAGAATTCCGTTTATGAGATAGAGCAACCATCCTCTGCCGACACGGGCGCTTACCGACTGTACGACAGCGCTGATGCCCCAGAAAATGAATACAATGGCAAGAAAATAAGGAAAGACCAGTTCAGAAAGCATCACACTTCTGACAAGCATGAATCCGACAAACATATCGATCACACCTCCGGCCAACCACCATCCCCATCCGCGCGGACGGTTCTGACTTGCCGAGTAGCACACCTGCACGACTCCGGCAAGAATAAGAAGCCATCCGAAGATCTGCGATGCAACCGCATAGCCCGCCTGGGGCCAGAACCAATAGGCGAATCCACCGATAACCAACAGAATGCCTACAATGAGAATAGCCCACCAATATCTGGTGGTCCCCCAACAATTTACTTTTAAGGCTGACATAATTAAATATTGTGTTAAATTAATGTGTGTTTTCCTCTTTTTTAGAAATATAACACGCTGTTGACGCTATTTGTTTTTTCAATCGGAAAATAATAATTTTGGGTAAGTTTTTAATCGAGTTTTCAATTGATTTTTCCAGACAATTTCGAGACAAAGATAGGCTTTAACGCTGTACGTGAGGCCATCAGCACTCATTGCATCTCCGACGACGCAAGATCTATGGTCGCCGGCATCTCTTTCTGTACCGACTATCAGACAGTAAAAGACAGCCTACTGGCTGTCAACGAGTTTCTCGGCACTTTATCGGCTGACAGTGACACGCGCATACCGCTTGACCTTATTCCACAGCGATCAATGGCTGAAGCCAACGGACGACTCAGGCTTCAAGGCTCTGTACTT
>JAIDKP010000485.1 GCA_029051445.1 Muribaculaceae bacterium
GTGCACATTACGGCATCACGGCCAGCACAGAGAAAATGAGCAGAGAATGTCGACGGATCATCGGTGACTATATGAGAATTGTTTATTAATCGTTAAGCCTTCAGCATTTCAACAAGGGCATCGTGAGTGACGGTGCTCTGCTCGCCCGAAGTCATATTCTTGACAGTGACAGTCCCGTCGGCCATCTCGCTATCGCCTATCATAGCCACAAAAGGCACTCCGGCAGCCGATGCAAATGACAGCTGCTTTTTCATTTTGGCGGCATCAGGATAAAGCTCGGCAGAAATACCCTCTGAGCGCAACCGCTTCATAAGCGTAAGCGAAGCCATCGCTTCGGCAGGACCGAAGTTGGCAAACATGACGCGGGTGGTTATCGTAGCTTCTTCAGGATACAGATCAAGCGCATTCAACACGTCGTAGATACGGTCGGCGCCAAAAGAGATGCCGACCCCCGAGACTCCGGGCATTCCGAATACTCCGGTCAGGTTGTCGTAGCGTCCACCGCCTGTGATGCTTCCGATAGCCACATCAAGAGCTTTCACTTCAATGATGCATCCGGTATAGTAGTTGAGGCCTCGGGCAAGCGAGACATCAAGATCGAGCTGAGCACGCAAGCCAAGGGCACGTGTCATATCCACAACCTCGGTAAGCTCCTCCACACCGCGCGTTCCTGTCTCCGACGAGGCGAGCAGCGCGCGCAAAGCGGAAAGACGCTCATCGATAGTGCCGCTGATCTCAAGTATGGGACGCAGAGCAGCTATAGCCTCCGAGGCCAGCCCTTTGGCAGCAAGCTCCTCATTGACTGCATCGATACCGATCTTGTCGATCTTGTCGATCGCTACTGTAATATCTATCAGTCTCTCCGGTTCGCCGATGATTTCTGCTATGCCTGCAAGCACCTTGCGGTTGTTGAGCTTAATGGCGATGTTGATACCGAAACGTGCAAAAACTTCATCTATCAGCTGCAACAGCTCCACTTCACTGATAAGCGAATCGGAACCAATCACATCGGCATCGCACTGATAAAATTCACGGTAACGCCCCTTCTGCGGTCGGTCGGCACGCCAGCCGGGCTGCATCTGATAGCGTTTGAAGGGGAATTGCAATTCGT
>JAIDKP010000486.1 GCA_029051445.1 Muribaculaceae bacterium
GTCATCACTCCCTTGACCTCATCCGCCATGCCGTCGCATTCCGGCAGGACGACCGACTCCGCGGCAGCGGCAGGGGGCATGGTGATGATACTTTCATTCTGAACCGGAGGTCGGTCGAATGCTGTCAGAAAAAACATGATGACCTCGGTGCCCATGCCTATTGTCAGCAGTGTGTCGCCTCCCGGCAGATGCAGTATTTTGAATAGTGCTCCCCAGATCACTACGGCTGCGCCTATGGAGTAGGCGAAATTGAAAAATCTTTGTCCGCGGTCGCTGGCGATGAAATCCTCAAGCCTCCTGCGCATTCCCTTTTTATTGCTCATAGTCATGTTTGTCATTTACGACGTTTCTGTCCGCGGGCAAATCCGATATGCGTCCTGACGCACCTGAATCCGATGAAACTGCGTTGCTCATTCTCATATTCCCACATGCGTATGTCGCTGCGTATGTTATGTGCCACATCTTTCCATGATCCACCGCGCACTATCTTGCGTTTAAGACGGTATGGGTCGTCGGGAGCGGCGGCATATCTGTATTCGGGATTGACATCCGACGTAATTTTGTCAATTGATTCGGTAAACGCAGTCGATGTCCATTCGCTGACGTTGCCGGCCATGTCATACAGGCCGTAGTCGTTGGCGCCATAGGTTCCGACTTTTGACGTAATCAGATTCCCGTCTTTGGTGTAGTTCCCTTCGTTGGGCTTGAAATTGGCATAGAAGCATCCGCGGTCGTCGCTGAGTGTCTCATTGCCGTCCCACGGATAGCGGTTCTCGTTTATGCCTGCCCGGGCGGCATATTCCCATTCGGCTTCTGTAGGCAGACGATAAGGCTCTATGTATATTCCCTGGCGTCCCAGTGAGCGACGCAGCATGTCTGTGCGCCAGGCGCAAAAGGCGTTTGCCTGCTCCCAGCTCACGCCCACGACCGGATAATCGCTGTAGCCGCCGTTGGAGAAGTACATTCTCACATAGGGCTCGTTGTACGCGTTGTCAAAATCATTTACCCATGTCGTAGTGTCGGGGTAGACGTTTACAATATAAGTGTTTACAAAATCATATTTTCCTGTGAGCCCGCGGGTGATCACATGCCTTACAATCTCGCCGCTATCGTCGATATAGGCGGTGTCTTTGGAGATCACAGGCACGTCGGTAGGTACTGGCAGGTCGGTGTTGTAGACGCGTCGTCGGGCATCCGCGCGGTTCTTACGCTTCACTGCTTCGGTCATGTTGTAGGTCTCGTAGCGGTAGTTGAGTTGTGTGCCGTCAAGTTCCCTGACTCCGGTTATTGGATTTACGCGATAGAGGCTTTCTATCGCCCGCGCTTCATCTTCGTTGGGATTCCGCCAGGGGATAGGTTTGTCCCAGTTGAGGCGTGGGGTGATCATGTTGCCGTCACGGTCTTCCTCTATTCTGTATTCCTCTATGTCGGCATATGCAGGATCGGCGAGACGTTCTCTGATTATGGAGTCTCTGACCCAGAATACAAACTGCTTGTATTTGGCATTGGTAACCTCTGTCTCATCCATCCAGAAAGCATCGACCGATACTCCACGCGGGTTGCCGCCGACGTTCCATATCGAGTCATGCTCTGCCGGCCCCATAGCGATAGAGCCGCGATCGATCAGCACCATGCCGTGTGGTGCAGGCTCGCTCCAGACCGCGCTGCCGATTCCGGTGACTTCGCCGTGGTTCAGGCTTCCGCTGCCTACCGAACAGCTCAATGCTGCCGCTCCGGCAAATGCTGCTGTAATATATCTGATTATAAGGTTGTTCATGAGATAATTATGTGTCTACATAAGTCTGACGCTTTTATGGCGGCCGGTGGGGCTTTTTTGCGTGTTTATCCCACAACTGTATCCGGCCATAAGTTCATGCCCGCCATGAAGATGTTTTGAGGGCAACAGATAGCTGTAGCCTGCCCTTAGGCCTTTGATGCTGATTCCGAGCATGACAACGGCACTCTCATGCAGGCGGTATCCGGCTCCGGCCCAAAGAAACTTTTTCCATATTGCACGCAACGATATCTGGCCGATGAAGTCTCCGGTTCTTCTTGCGATTAAAATCGATGGCTCCATGTTTAGCAATGTCCCTTTGATTGCCATATTGCCGGCAGCAAAAGCATAGAACGCCATTCCTGCACACGTATCTCTGCGCTTTTGGCCGATATGGGTTGCTGATATGCCGGCTCTGAAACCTTTGGAACTGTACCATAGTCCCGCTCCGAAATCCCCCCGCGTTTTATGTGTTTTTTTATCGGCAGTGATTCTGCCGTCGCTCACACCCGGAGCGATGCCGATGGAAATGTGCCCGCTTCCGGCTTTCAGTCGCCATGACAGCGGGAGTGAGGCGCTCAGTCCTCTGTAATCGCCTGCACATGTATATCCGGTTGTTATGCCGATGCCGAGGTTGTCACTTCCGCCAACGGCAACAGGAATGTCTGCCCCTATACCGGCATTTCTGTACATGATATCGGTGTGGCGTTGCAGCTGTCCCGTTGCGATGATATTGAGGCCGTCTGATGTTCCGGCAGCTCCGGCATTATAATAAATTGGGGTGAGAAAGTATTGTGACAGCATGGCATCGCTTTGCGCGCTAAGTTGCCACACACAACCAAGCATCATGCCTGCAAGACCGATGATATGCTTCTGCCACTTTGTCATATTCTCATAAACGTGCGCCGGGTTTCATTTATTGTGTAGTCATGTTGCAGGTCGGTATAAAATAATCGGGTGTGACATGCTTTTTCATGCCACACCCGATTATCATGGTTTCAGGTTGAGTGAGCCGCTACTTTCCGGACACTCCTAAAAAGTCGATCTCAAGCAGTGTGATCTCGGGAGCGTTGTGATGGGTGATGCGTATGTATCTTCCTTCGACAGGCTCTGCCAGATAGTAGGTGCGTGGAGTGGGGCTGTTGATCATATTGCCGAATTCCCATGTGCCGGCATCGGTCCATGTCTTCCCGTCATCGCTGACTTCTATCGTTCCTTTTGAAATGGGATTCTCATGTTTCCACCTGTGTGGCGCATATATGAGACCTGTTATTTTAAGCTTCTTGCCGGTGTCAATGGTCAGTTGTTTGTCGGGAGCGGTTTCCGAAGTCCATCCGGTCTTGTCGTAGCCGAACAATTTTTCAATTACCGGGCCGTTTTCTCCGTTAAGTGTGGCTACAGCTTTCAGCAGCTTGTTGTCAAGATTGAACGGGTCGGTATAGATCTGTGACTCGGCGGTCACATCGGAGCCGTCGGTGGTGTAGCGTATCACTGTTCCGGCGGGAAGCGGTATAAATGTATATCCGCGGTTCCAGCCGAAACCGTCGTTGGTGTGGCGTATGTGTACTTTGCCGTCTTCTTTGCGCATCGCGTCTATGCGTGGAGCGTGTGCCTTGTAGTAGTGTGCCGAGACTTTCGCTATATAAGGCTCAAGACGTGAACTCTCCACTCTGAGACGCAGACGGTCGGTAGTGACATCGGCAAACTGCATAATGCGCTTGAAGCCTACATTGGGAGCGGTTGACACTTCTTTCCACGCACCGTCGATCCATGCGTCAAGAGCTATGCTGTCGATACGCTCGCCCCTGAGTCCTACAGGCTCCTGCACCATGAAGCGGTTGATTGTAGTGGCCTTATGGAGCTTTACCTCTATTGGAGTGGAAGCGGGTATGAAAGTGCTTATATCATTGTCGCCGAGTTCTGCTGCCATTGAAGCGCCTTCGAGCAGATCAGTGTCATAGGTATCGCGTATGCGGCGTCCGGTTTCGGCAAGCACGGCCACATCGCGGTCGGGGAGCAGACCTTCGCGGTTTGGCGGTACGTTGAGAAGCACCACTCCGTTGCCGCCTACTCCGCGTTCATAAATATCGAACACGTCATCGGCCGACCTTGTTTTCTGTTCCTCCTCGTTGCGGTAGAACCACCCGTCGCGTATAGATGTGTCTATCTCGGTAGGCTGGTAATGCAGGAAATTGGCTTTGCCTAAGGCGTCAAGACTTCCTAAATCATTTGCAAGCATGTCGGGAAACACGGTGACCGTGTCGGGATTGTGCTGATAACCGATTACATTGCGCTCGGCATATCGTGTGTGTCCTCCCTCGTTGCCGACCCAACGCAGGTCCTCGCGCCCGAATATGACTGCGTTTGGCGCAAGCTTGCGCACGAGAGTCCTCCATGCCGGATAATTATAGGTCTGGCCTCCCTTGCGATTTGGGTGGGCGCCGTCGAGCCACACTTCATCTATCGGGCCATATTCTGTCAGCAGCTCATAAAGCTGATTCAGGAAATATTCGTTGTAGTCGTCTATACCTTCAAATTCGAAAGTAATATCGGATTTAAACGGTCGGCCTTCCACCTGCCGCGGTATAGTGCGTCTGGTTTTCTGACTCAGATTGCCATACAGTCCTTCGGGACTTTCGATCTGATACAGGTCGGCCGGCGACAGATATATTCCCAGCTTCATCCCATATTTTTTGCAGGATTCTGAAAGGTCGCGCATTATATCGCCTTTGCCGTCTTTCCATGGGCTGCTCATCACGCCA
The DNA here is from genome assembly GCA_029051445.1 of Muribaculaceae bacterium. GTDB lineage: Bacteria > Bacteroidota > Bacteroidia > Bacteroidales > Muribaculaceae > JAFLTL01. The sequence continues at coordinate 4,537 of JAIDKP010000486.1, forward strand.
TGACGTGTGTATCGGCTGTTCCACAGCACAAATCCGTCGTGATGTTTGGCTGTGAGTATCACCTTTTTCATTCCGGCATCTTTCATGGCTTTCACCCACTGGTCTGTGTCGAGATTTTTCGGATCAAAGATTGCCGGATCCTCAAATCCGGTTCCCCACTCGCGGCGGCTGAATGTGTTTGGGCCGAAGTGAAAGAAGCCTATGAACCCGTCTTCAAGAGCTGCTGTCTCTTATACCAATCTGACGCTGCCGACGATCTTACGCGTGAAGAACTCGG
>JAIDKP010000487.1 GCA_029051445.1 Muribaculaceae bacterium
AGCGCCGAAAACTCATCAAAGTTTTTGGTAAAAGCCTGGCGGAACTTCACCGGCGTGTCAACCCTGCCTCCGACCGTACTGGCGGTAAGAAACAAATGATCCCCGGCAACAATCAGAAACCTCACGTCGGTATGGAATCCGCTCTTCTGGTCAAGTTCCTCGTTACGGCAATAGTAGACCCACATATTACGGTAACGACGGAAGAAAAATACCCAGGACACTGCAATCAGTATCGATGGCATTATGACAAAAAAGAACGTATCAGGCGAGTTGATGTTGACATTGATGTAATACTTGAAATAATACACCCAGTCAGCAACTCCGACAACAGAGGAAATGGCAAACAGAACCTCAAGTTGCATCGAGGACTCCTGCATGTAGAGCTTTTCGAGGAAATCGTGCTCGGCATAAGTACCGAATTTCACTCTGTAGCGCTCGCGCTCAGCAGCACCCGATGCGCACCACCTTTGCCAGAAGCTCGTAAGAGCCATCATCGGCGCGACAATAAGAATGGCGATATATGGAATCGCACTGTTTCGTGGCTGAGGATTAAGCCAGGCCGGCTCCCACTGGTCGCCGATCCAGAGAATGGCGACCATAATGACCGCCGAAAGGATAAGAGCAGTCCCCACCGCCCCGGCCACACGATTGCGGCGTGGGACCGGGAAGTGGGCTGCATGACGCAGATAGACTTTCAACAGATATATGCCGAAGACAACTACCGGCAACCACCGCTGGTCGACCACAAAGGCAAGCAGAATAGCCGCCTCAAGCGACAGCACGGCAATAGACCAGGTCGCAAGCATCCCGAAGACACCTGCGGTAACAGCACGCTTACGTTGCTCGATCGGAGTCAAATCCTTTCTTTTTTTATTAAAACGTATTATTTACCGAATGCCTGATTGAAATGATGTATCAGATTGCTGTACACAAGCTCACGCGAGTTACAGCCGTAAATGCTGTGATCTTTGTTGGGGAAGATCATAAGATTGCACAGCTTGCCTGCACCGTGAAGACGTGCCATATACTCCACTGTATTGGAGAAATGCACATTATCATCAGCGGTTCCTGTCATCACAAGAAGTTTGGCATTCATGTTGGGTGTAAGATTGACCGGCGACGAGGTTTTGTAGCCGTCGGGGTTCTGCTGAGGCGTGAGCATATAACGCTCGGTGTAGATCGAGTCGTAGTAGCGCCACGAAGTCACAGGAGCAATAGCGACACCGGCTGCAAACGGAGTACCCACTGCCGACACGCTCATGAGCGTCTCATAGCCTCCATAGCTCCAGCCGGTGATGCCCATACGATCGCCGTCGATATAAGGAAGGGAGGCAAAGTAGCGCGCAGCGGCACACTGGTCGGCTGTCTCGTTCACACCGAGATGACAATAAACCGAAGTCATGAAATCATAACCGCGGCCATTGGTTCCGCGAGGATCCACGCATGCCACGATATATCCCTGCTCCATCACTGCATAATGCTGCCAGTCGATACCCCACGAGTCGGTCACCGACGACGATCCGGGACCGCTATACTGTGTGACGATCAGAGGATATTTTTTCGAAGCGTCGAAATTGACCGGCTTGATGATATAAGCGTTAAGCTGATCGCCATTGGCGCCGGGAACAGTGATGAACTCCTTTTTGGCCATGCCGGCATAATAGTTGGTGACATCACTGTTGTCGACAAGTACACGCAGTTGCTTAAGTTTGTTGTTATACAGAGTATAGACAGGAGCCTTGCTCGCCGAGCTCTGGCTCAGTACGAAATAGTTACGCGCGGGAGAGAATGTGGCCGAGGCACTTCCCTTTTCCTCTGAAAGAAGAGTAACCTTGTTTTTCTTGTCGACTTTGGCGACAACACGGTTGATAGCGCCGCACTCTGTCGACTGATAATAGTGGTTGCCGAGCGCGTCACTGCCGTAATAAGCTGTCACATCCCAGTTTCCCGATGTGATAGTGCGGGTCAGAGCACCCGAATAGCTGTACTCATAGAGATGCGTGTAGCCAGAACGTGTAGACCACACTACAAACGACTCATCGTTGAGAGTCAGATTCTCGTAGGTTTCCGGTATGATCCATGCCTTGCTTTTCTCGACAAGAATAGACTTGACAACCGTCGATTTCGGGTTGACGGAATAGAGCTCCATGCGCGTCTGGTCACGGTTAAGCGTAGCCACTATCAGCCTGGCAGGATCATTGCCGCCGAATCTGATACGCGGGATGTATTCGATAGTCTTGTCTTCAAAAGCGATATCCTTGGTCTTGCGGGTGTCGACATCAAAAGCGTGAAGAGTCACAACCGAGTTCTGCACTCCGGGAAGCGGATATTTGTAGGTGAACATGCCGGGATACAGGGCATACCCGTCCTTCGACGGGCACACTCCCTCATAAAGCGAGAATGTGAACATCGGCACACGGCTTTCATTGTACTTCAGGTAAGCCAGAGTCGTATTGTCGGGAGACCACGCCATCGAAACCGCCGTGCTGAATTCCTCCTGATATACCCAGTCAGGCACGCCGTTGATGACCTCATTCACCTTCCCGTCGGTTGTCACAGCCGTGATTGTATTGAAATCAAGCTTCTTAAGATAGATATTATTATCCGATACAAATGCAACCATACGACCGTCGGGAGAAAACATCGGAGCCTCCTGAAGAGCATGTTCGGTCGACAAAGGCTTCAGTATATTACGTCCGATCTCAAACACATAGTACTGTGCCCTTATCGAATAGCGCCATACCGGATCAGCCTTTTCATAAACCAGCATTTTTTTACCGTCGGGGCTGAGAGAAAAGCCTCTCACCGCACCGATAGACGACTCTCGTGTGTGCGACACATCAAGTATGGTCTCAAGTTCCTTTCCGGTAGCGGTCTCATATCTCACAATCTTGGTGCCCCTGTCGGTAAGCAGCAGATAGCTTTCTCCGTCGGGCATATAGGTAAAGTGAGCCGGAGCCTTGGGGCGCTGGACATTTGTAGTATAATCAGCAATACCCGGAAGAATGCCGGGAGCGTCGGCAAGCGCGCAAGGTGCTGCGAGGAGAAGCGCGGCTGCGACTGCAAGATGTTTGAGTTTCATCGTGTTTATATTGTTTATTAGTTTTCAGCTTTTACCATAACGACATCTGCGCCGGATTATCGGGAAGAGCGTTACGTCGGGGAGGCTCCTGATATCCGAAACCCGAAGGCGAATTGACATCCTGCGGAACCGGAGAAGATGAAAGAAGCCACTCGCTCTCAGAAATAGACTCATCTATAGCGACAAGCTTCGGTTTGCGGCTTCTTGGTTTTCTTTTCTTCCTGGCTGGTTGAGGCTGTATGTCAGCGGAATCTGCCATTGCATCATTTTCCGATATAGCGGCAAGCATGTCAAGATCATCGGCTATGACAGCCGATACGCCTGTCGCGTCCGGCTCATATGAGGCCGGTGCAGCCAACGTCATGTCAATAACCTCCTGACTCTCGTCTTTATCACCCACGTCTGCCGGCTGCTGCGCATCAGACTGGTCAACGACTGCATCGGCCGGTTCCGGCTCAGGTTGCTCAACTATCGGTGTCTCATTTCGGCGGGTCGACTCTATTGACTCAAGCTCCGCACGCAGCTGGGTATTTTCGTCCTTAAGTTCCTTGATACGTGCATTCTTTCGCTTCTTCATCGCCTCGATACCTTGAAGCTGCTGCTGTATCTCGCCGACGACCTCAAGAGACTTGTTTGCTTCTGCAAGATGCGTTTTCAGCTCTGCAATCTCAGCCCGGGCATTTTCGAGTTCCTGTGTAAGACGTTCGTTTTCTGCCGAATTCACAGTCGCATCCTCACGTGTTTCATTCTCGCTCCGTCCGGCTTTGACCTCTACGACACGCAATTTGTTCAGAAGACTCGTCTTTTCAAGATCATACTGCTCAATATCGGCCTGAAGGCGGGCAATACGGCGTTCCAGATCGGCATTACGCTGTGTCATGGCTCTTTTCTGGCGGTCGGCGCTCAAAGCCTTTTCCTCTGCTTTAGCAATACGTTCCGATGCCTGAGCGATCTGTTCGGCTGCCTCATTCACCTGTCTGGAAAGTTTTTTCCTCTCGGCAGCCCATCGCCGGCTGGCCTTCTCCGCCTCGCCACGTGCCAGAGCCGAGATATATTCCTTGAGATCTTTATCAAGGTTCTCATAGATGAATCTGCATTGCTCCTCATTGTCAAGACATTCTTTCAGATAAGGAGGCAAATTTCTGTTTAAGACCGAGACAACGCCGTCAAAAATCGTTTTGACATCCAGATCATCGCATTTTTTTACGTTCCCCGACGATACTTCCGGCTTATCCGATTCCCGTGCCGGCTGCGATCCTGATTCGTTATCAGTATGCTCCGAAGCACCGTCATCAGACTCCGTAGCCTGATGCGACTCCACGCCCGACGAGCCTGCCGACTCTTCGACATCATACTGCATGTCAATATCATCGTCATCATTACCGCCTCCAAATCCCAAGGCTCTGAATAGATTTCCGAATACACTCATATCGAAGAGGGACTAATTGGTTCTTCTGGTTTCATTACAATACCGGCTCCTTTACCTGTCTCTTAAACAAATCAGACTCGGGCGGATATAAAACGAGTGTAGCTCTCGGG
>JAIDKP010000488.1 GCA_029051445.1 Muribaculaceae bacterium
GCCATAGCCGATTATCTGTACTCAAAAGGCAGTTATGATAATCAGGCCGCAAAGTGTTTCACATGGGGCTTCTCGAATTCGTATATCGGAGACCGTTTTTACATTCAGGCATATCATTATCACTATAATCTTCTGAACCAGGAAAATGGAGGTATAACCGACGATCTGTACATTACCGATCCGGCAGAGATAGGAGGGACATCGTCTATCGATCCAAAAAGTATTCCGACAAATCTGAACCGAGCATCAAACCGCAACAAGGGGACCGACATATATCTGAACGGCCGATATAAACTTGGATTCTGGCGTGATATCACGACAGATGAAGATTCTGTCGAGCGACTGGAATTTGTGCCTGTGACGGCCATAGTCTACACATTCAACTGGAAAGAAGGCAAGCATCGTTTCCGGAATACAAACCAGACTCAGGATCAGACTTTCTGGGAGAATACTTATCTTAGCGAAAACGGCACACAGGATTTCACGACTTATTCATCATTGAGCAACACGGTCGGACTGTCACTGCTCGAGGGATTCAACAAATACGCCAAGTTCGGACTGTCGGCCTATGCGACATTTGATCTCAGATCTTACAAGCAGACTGCCGATTCCGCTCTTTTTCTTGAAGACCGGGGGAGTCTTACTGAATATGACGGGCCGATACCGGTAGGCAGCAAAAAAGACGGACGTCTGACTGTCGGTGCGCAACTTTCAAAGCAGCAGGGGGCAATACTTAGATATGAGGCGACCGGTGAGCTTGGCGTGTCAGGACGGACTGCCGGAGATGTTTTACTTGACGGTCACGTAGATACCCGCATCCCTCTTGGCCGTGACTCTCTTGATGTGAGGGTGAGAGGACGGTTTACCAATGCCAAACCATCGTATTTCGCAGAGAATTACATCTCCAATCACTTTATCTGGCAAAATGATTTCGGGAAAGTCCGCAGGTTTAAGATAGGAGGAGAGATCTCGTTGGCCAGAACACGCACGCGTGTTTCGGCTGATGTTGAGAATATGCAGAATTATGTGTATTTTAATAATTTATGTATGCCTGAACAGTATGGCGGCAATGTGCAGGTATTCACATTGCAGCTATGCCAGGATCTGTCATACAGGGCTTTGCATTGGAACAACCGTGTGATATGGCAGAGGAGCACAGATAAGGCGGTTCTGCCTATGCCTTCTGTAGCGGTTAATTCCGATCTCTATGTGTTGTTTAAGATTGCTCGTGTGCTTGACGTGCAGCTGGGTGTGGATTGTGATTTCTATACCAAATACAAGGCTTATGGCTACCAGCCGGCTACAATGACATTCTATACTCAGGATGAGGTCGAATGCGGCGGATTCCCGTTTATGAACGCTTATGTGAACATGAAACTTGGCCGTACGCGTTTCTACGTCATGATGTCGCACGTCAACCAGGGATTGTTTGGCAAACCTGATTATTTTTCAATGCCACACTATCCTCTTAATCCGCGACGTTTCCAGCTTGGCCTATCGATAGAATTCCGCAACTGATGGAACCGGTAAACAGGAAAAATCTGCTTGCAGGGACAATCGGTGTTCTGGCGTTTGTTGCAATTGTGTCGTTTGCTGTCGGCCGGTGCAGTGTGCCGGTTTCACATGTGCCTGACGAGAGAGCCGGAGGCGATACTCTCAATGTGGCGGTCGAATTGTCGCCGATGACGTTATCGACTGCGGCAGATACACTCTGTGGATTTGGCTATGAGATGCTTATGCAGATAACTGCATCGCACGGTATACCTGTCAAGGTTAATGCTTTCAGCTCGCTCCCCGATGCACTGTCAAAGCTGGACAGCGGTCGCTATGATCTTGTTGTGTCCGACATGCCTGTCACAGCCTCGATAAGGGAGAGATATGGCTTTACTGTTCCTGTATATCGTGACCGCCTTGTGCTTGTGCAGCTTGCCGATTCGGCTGGAGTTGTAGAAATCGCATCACAGCAGGAACTTGGGGGCAAAGAGGTGTGGGCTGCAGCCGGAACTCCGGTGGTCGCGCGTCTTAATACTCTTGGCAGGGAAATAGGCGATACAATCCATGTGCGCGAGGATTTCACCCATACCGAGGAGCAGCTCATTGTTTCGGTTGTGATCGGAGAGGTGCCTCGTGTGGCGGCTGGCCAGTCGGTGGCACGACGCATGGCGGCCGATTATCCCAGTCTCGATACCTCAGTCGATCTTTCGTTTTCGCAGCTCAAGTGTTGGACAACATGTAAGTCAGATACAGTATTGCTTGATTCGCTCAATGCCTGGATCGATGTATTCAAAGCGGGAAAATGTTATAGAACTTTGTTGAAAAAATATGACGTCAGGATTTAGATCAGGCGTGAGATCTCATTCAGGAAGTTGCGTGGTGTGACCGGAAGTGTGATCGTCGATGTGAGCCGTCGCCTTACATCATTGCTGAAAGATCTGGTCGCGCTTGCCTGAGAGGTGATGGCGACAATAGGCGTTTCGGAGTGTATGCTGTGTACAGTCTGTTCGATCCTGATAAGGTCAGAGTCATCGTAGTCAATATTGATCACTACAAGTCCGGGGTTAACTGAAGACAGCATGGATAGAGCCTCCTCGGCTGTGTGTGCTCGGAATACTTTGTATTCTTTTGAAAGAATTGCGTCATAAAGTATATAGTTGCTGTCGTATGGCTCAATGATAATAATGTTCTTATTCCGGGGCTCGGGTTTGCTGTCTGCCGGGTTGGCAGCTGTTTTGTCAAGTGTCGATCCGTCTCTTGCTTCATGATCATGCTCGATCAGTATTGCTCCGGTTACAGCGACAGCTTTTCCGTTTTCATCGGTTTCCGAAGCAAGAGCGGTGATTTTGGCGTTATGGTAGTGGCCGGGGTTTAGTGTCGTGTTGTCGGCAATGCGCAGATATCCTTCCCAACGTCTTTTTTTACCGCTTACGACATCGTTGAATGCATTGGCAAGCTTCACACGGTCGTCGGGGTGAATGAGCTTTACAAGGCGCTTGTTGTCGATATATCCGCGGCGTGATTCTGTCGTGTCGTTCAAAGACCGCGAGTGGCTGTTGCAGGTGCGTATGCGGTCATAGGCGACACGCTTGTTTGGAATATCCCAGATCCATGGAATGAGTCTGGCCGAGAGGAGTGCGATTTCAAGCTGTCCCTTTATGGAGGCCAGGTTTCGTTTGGAGTCTGCGAGTTCGCTTATGTCGACGGCATAAATATAGCATTTGTCGAGGTGCGGATCACGTTTGAACATCCATTCATATGTCTTTCCTGAGACCTGAAAGAAACGTGTGTATGTTATGGCCTGATTTTCCGGATCAAGCATGGCTTCCTGTATTTTTTCAAGAAGTACATCGCGCACAGAACAGTAGTATTCGCCTTCTCTCGGAAGCAAGTTGTTTTCCCTGAGCAGATCACGGTAGCGGTGGTTTGTCTGTGCGAAATCATAGGATACAATACGCTTGTTTTCATCGAGTCGGACATTTACAGTCAGAAATGCTACCGGCATACCTTGTATGATATTGTCAAGCTGGCTGAAGAAGTAGGCTTTCTGTCTTTGGTCTTTTGTGATAATGTGCATTACTACAAGTATTGCGATCATTATGATGGCTACAATTATAATGATCCACATATATCTGTCCCATAGCGACGGCGGCTCGTTTATGATCTTGACATCGTCGGGTATGGAGCCGAATGCATGCCGTGTCTCGGCATATCGTTCGTAATTGATTATGTCAGTTCCTTTTTCGGCCTTAATATGCGGAATTGTATCAAGTCTGTCGCCTCTGACCATATGATCGATCGCACTACGCACATTCTGGCTGAAGATCTCCTCATCGTAGAAATGTCCTCCGACAGCTCCGAGTGAAAGATACATCGGGGAAAGTGTAAATACCGGATTCGGTGAGGTTGCGATTGAATTGTAGTCCTGGGTTATAAGTACCGGATATCCGAGTGCGCCCGGGCGTTCGTAGCTCCATGTGCTAAGAAGCAGACCTGTGAAGTTGTGTGGTTTCGCGATTATTCGGTTTATGAAATCACTGTGCTCGCTTGTGCAAAGTTCCCATTCATATTTCAGATGGGGGTATTTTTCTTTTATGTAGGATTTTACATGTTGGTCAAGGTATCGGTTTGTCCATTTTTCATCTCCAAGAAAGATGATTTTCCTGAGGTTTGGCATGGAGTTTACCATCAGATCGACAGTCTTTTCCGGGAAATAGGGCTGAGAGACAAACAGGATATTCTGATTTTTGAAGATAGAGTCGACAGGTTGCCATGTTGAAAAGTCTACAAAGTGTCTGATATCAGTAAAGTAGTCTTCTCGACGTCCTATGAGGTTTGTGAGGCCCACATAAACAACGGGTATGTCATCGCCCCATTCCTCATGGATACGGTCAAGCATCGTTATGGCGAGTCCACCGACGAGAACCACATAGTCAGGCTTGTTTTCGCGGTATTTGGAGACGACGGTGTTTACAGTTATGTTGTAAAGAGAATCGTTGCGGACACGGGTGGTCTCAAGATGCTCGATGTTGATCTTGACCTTATGATGGCTTGCCGCTTTTACTATCGGCTCGATATCGACAACCCTTGGCTTAGTCTCATTGTAGCTGTTTATCACGACAAGAAGCGGCGTTTTCGTGGCTTTGGTCAGGGAGTCGGCGGGTGTTGCTGCATCGGGCTGATTGTCGGCAGACCATGCTTTGCCCGGTATGAGCAGAAGTATTAAGAACAGGATGAATATGTTGACCGATGCGGTTTTGCCGTGAAACAGAAGTCTCATATCTGATACATGATAGGTTGGAGAGCTGTAAAGAT
>JAIDKP010000489.1 GCA_029051445.1 Muribaculaceae bacterium
TCGTCGGCAGCGTCAGATTGGTATAAGAGACAGGGTTATGATTGGGTCGGGCGGCTCTCCGCAGAGGAAAGCCGCCCGAAATCAATCAAATAAGTCTTTTTGTTAAAAGAGGGCATTAAAGTAACCCACCGCTTTTACCCGGTGTCCAGTGCGGATGTGTGGCGAAAGTGCCGCTTGGATTTTCAGGCTTCATGCCACCGCTTCCTGAGCTGCCGCCACTTCCGGAACCAGATGTGCCACTGTCGGATCCTGATCCTGATCCTGCTCCACTTCCGATACACTCTCCGGTTCCGGATTCATTGCAGTTGATGATATCTTTGCCGCATTGTATTGATACTATGCCAGCAAAAGAAGAGTTGAATCCTACACATCCAATAGAAAGGCGGTCATCTGGTTCTTTCTTTGTGCAACAGATGTGACGTCCGTTGGGACATACTGCATGTAGCCCTGTGGCAGTGCTTGGGATTTTATATCCGTCTTTACATGCAACGTCTCCATAGATCCAGTCTTGTTGTGGGATTGCTCCTTCTTTTTTCATCTCCTCGGGAGTTAGGGGAGTAACATGGACTTCGTGAGATTTTCTCATAGCAATCTTATTAAGAGTTAGTAGTCTGTATATATTATAACTGTCTTGCACTTCTGATAGTTGCAGGCGGTGATAGAAATATTGTTAATTAAAAAATAAAAGACATGAAAAGATCTTTGTTTACGATGATTGCATCGGTGCTTATGTTATCATCGTGTACTGATGCCCGGAAGGCAGATAATTCCGAAGATCAAAGAGCGGAATTTGCTATTGGTTTTAAACTCAATGGCGGAGATGTGACACAAAGATTCGGCTTTGACGTTTATCAGCTTCCCGACACTACGCTTGTGGGTAAGACCTGTAATAAAGTCGATGGCATGATGGTGCTTACATCTGAATCGCTTGTAAAGAAGCAGCGCTATCTTCTTAAAGTATATCGCGATCTGGTCATGGAGGAAGCCGACAACAAAGCAGGAGGAGCGCCGGATCCCAACAGTCTGCTGGTGATAACTGAGGAAGACGTGAAAAAGAATGCACAGGCTCCGTCGATATGGGTGCCGGTGTCTGTTCCGGCAGAGTTTACCTCTGATAAGACACAGCGTATGAGATTTCTGCCCGCCGAGCTGAAAGAGCTTCACGAAAAAGCGGCAGGCGGCCCGGTCAACTATACGCCCGAACAGCGTGAACTGTGGCAGAATTCCTTTTACGAAGTACCTGTCTATGATCTTGGCACGATAGACGTGTCGGAGATTGCACAATAGTCCGCTTGTCGGTGACAGTACATTACCCCAGTGGCGAAAGTCCCCCTGGGACTGCACTCCATCCGCATGCCACCTGCTGGTGGAGGATAAACGACCTCTCCGAGGCCGCGTTTATGAAATGATCATATCCCCCGCACCGTCGCGCTCCGCGCTCGATGTGGGGCTTTGCATTATCATCAGTCTTCGACGGAGTCTTTGGGCGTGCGACAGCTCCCGCCACATTATCATCCCAGGGGCTTCGCTCGACATGGGCATGTTATTATATCGTGCCTTCGGCACTTGCATACATGATTTGATAGATGGATGTGCCATGCGGCGATGTGAGTCTACCGCTATTGTCGTGTCGGTGGTTTTTTATAACTTTGTGGGTGTATGGAAGATGTAAAATGTACAGCCCTTAAAAGGTCTGATTTTGAGATAATGGCTCCTGCGGGGAGCCGTGAGTCGCTTCATGCCGCAATCGCTGCGGGCGCTGATTCGGTTTACTTTGGTGTGGAGGGGCTTAACATGCGTTCGCGGTCGAGCGCAAATTTCACTCTCGCTGATCTTAAGGATATCGCTTCGATATGCCGTGAAAACGGTGTGAAGTCTTATCTGACACTGAACACAGTGGTTTTTGACACGGATCTGGATGCGGTTGCCGACACGCTTGACGCGGTTGCCGAGAGCGGAGTTTCGGCTGTAATCGCCGCTGATCCGGCCGTGATAGATATGGCTCGCGAAAGGGGGGTGGAGGTGCATATCTCGACGCAGTGCAATGTGACGAACATCATGGCGGTTAAGCATTATGCCCGTGTGGCCGACGTGATGGTACTGGCCCGCGAACTTGACATGGACAAAGTGCGGGCGATACATGAGTCTATCGTGCGCGATGATGTCAGGGGCCCCGGCGGAGAACTTGTGAAGATCGAGATGTTCTGCCACGGCGCTCTGTGTCTGGCCATGTCGGGCAAGTGCTATCTGAGTATGCACCTGATGAACTCGAGCGCCAACCGTGGAGCCTGCACGCAGATATGCCGCCGCGGCTACACGGTGACCGACAAGGAGACCGGCGACAGTCTGGATGTTGAAAACCAGTATATCATGTCGCCCAAGGATTTGTGTACGATCGGTTTTCTTGACCGTGTGGTTGATGCCGGCGTGAGGGTGTTTAAGATCGAGGGACGTGCCCGAGGTCCCGAGTATGTGGCGACTGCGGTAGCGTGTTACCGTGAGGCTCTTGACTCAGTGATCGACGGAACGTACGGGCAGGAGAAGGTGGACGGCTGGATGAGCCGTCTTGAAAAGATATTCAACCGCGGGTTCTGGGACGGATTTTATCTTTTCCTTAATCTCGGAGAGTGTTCGTGCATGTACTGATCGTCGGCCACGCGTGTGAAGC
>JAIDKP010000049.1 GCA_029051445.1 Muribaculaceae bacterium
GAAATGTACGTTTCATTTTGCTTATGTCGTGATTATTTGTTTTTTATGCTTTGAGCAATGTGGTTGGCCACATTTTTGCGCTGCAAAGGTATGCAATTGTTTTCTAATGTGCAACATTTTTGTAAATTTGCAGAAAAAGAAGTGGGTCAATCGGCCTTAGGACTTTAATCTCGGTAAAGTAATGACGGAAAAAATGCTTGTTCTGCGCTTGTCGGCGCTCGGTGGTGTCGCAATGACGCTTCCGGCAGTTTATTCTCTTGCCCATACTTATCCGAGGCTTAAAGTTGTTTTTGTGACAGAAAACAGGTTTCTTGATCTTATCATCGACGCTCCTCCCAATCTTAGGGTCATCGGTGTCGATCGCAGCGCGATGCGTAAGCCCGGCGGATCGCTTCGGTTTCTGCGCCGTCTCCGCAAGGAGAAGGTCGACGCGGTTGTCGATCTTCACAATGTGTTCAGGACATGGGCAGCTGACGCGTATCTGCGGTTTATCGGCAAGCGTGTTGTCGTGGTTGACAAGATGCGCCTCAAGCGGCGCAAGATCAAGCGTGGCGAGGCTTGTATGAAGCAAAGTTTTGTCGAAGAGTATTTCGAGATCTTCAAGATGCTCGGCTATCCGTCGGATCCGTCGGTATTCCGCGGGTTTGCTTTTGAGGGAGTTCATCGTGACGATGGTGTGCTCCGTATCGGTATAGCTCCTTTCTCGCAGTATGAGACCAAGATGCTTCCGGCCGGAACAGTCGACAATGTTCTTGAACTTCTTTCATCACGGGAAGAGAATGTGAAGGTGTCGCTGTTTGGCGGCGGTGAGCGCGAGCTAAAGCAGCTTGAGGCATGGCGTGAGAAGTATCCGTGTCTGGTAGAGTATGTCTCCGGCCTGTGCGGTCTTCGTGAAGAGCTTGAGATAATGTCGGGTCTTGATGTCATGCTTGCTATGGATTCCGCCAATATGCATCTTGCATCGCTGGTGGGTACAAGGGTGGTTTCAGTGTGGGGATCCACCACGCCTTCGTGCGGTTTTATGGGGTGGGAGCAAAGTGCTGCTGACGCTATTGTCGCAGGTCTTGATTGTCAGCCATGTGCGATAACCGGATCGCGTGGATGCAAGCTTGGTACGATGGCTTGTATGAAGAGTGTCACTGCAGATGAAATTGTGGCCAAACTCGTCAGAAAATAAATGTTTTTATAGTATCTTTGTAGCGGTAGGCTCCAATGGCTTGCCGCTTGTTTTGTTTTTCCGGTTATGAATAAACATTTTTTGCCTGCCGTTGCCAGTGCGGCTGTTTTGGTTACTTCAACAATGAGTTCTTGTGTTCAATCAGATAAGACAGAGTCAGATAAGTTTGAGTATGTTGTCGACCGTTTTGCCGATGTCGAGATCCTGCGGTATCAGGTTCCCGGTTTCGAGGAGTTGACTCTCAATCAGAAGCAGCTGATCTACTGGCTCAATGAGGCCGCTCTTGCAGGTCGTGACATGCTGTGGGATCAGAATTGCCGCTATAATCTTCAGATAAGAGATCTTATAGAGGCTGTATATCTTGACAGAGGCGGTATGAAGGATGAGGTGCAGCACGAGGCTCTGGAGTTGTATCTTAAGCAGCTCTGGATGGGTAACGGCATTCATCATCATTACTCGATGGATAAGTTTGCTCCCGGTTTCAGCCGCGAGTTTCTCGAGGCACGTGTCAATGCTCTTCCGGCCGACAAGAAGCCTGAAAACGCTGCAGAGCTTATTGATGTGATTTTTGACCGCAATCTGGAGGCCAAGCGTGTTAATCAGGCAGAAGGGGCTGATCTTGTGGCTACATCGGCGGCCAATATCTATGCTCCCGGTCTGACTCAGAAGGAGGTCGAGGAGTATTACAACAGCATCAAGGTACCAGGTGACACAATGCCTGTCTCGTATGGTCTTAATTCCCGCAAGGTGCGTGGAGCAGACGGTAAGGTCTGCGAGGATGTCTACAGCTCCAAAGGGCTTTATGCTCCGGCTATCAAGCGTATTGTGGAGAATCTTGAAAAAGCGTCGGAGTTTGCCGAGAATGAGAATCAGAAAGCGGTTATCGCCAAGCTGATCGAGTATTTCAATACCGGAGATCTCAAGGCCTGGGACGATTATTCGATCCTTTGGCTGGGAGAAACAGAGGGGCAGGTAGATTTCATCAACGGTTTTATAGAGAGCTACGGTGACCCTCTGGGGCTTACCGGCGCTTATGAGTCGATCGTAAACTTCAAGAACAACGAGGCCTCGCACCGCACGGAAGTGCTCAGTGCCGATGCACAGTGGTTTGAGGATCATTCGCCGATTGATCCGCGTTTCCGTAAAGATGAGGTGAAGGGTGTGTCGGCAAAGGTCATAACAGCAGCGATACTCGCCGGCGACTCGTATCCTGCGACTCCGATCGGCATCAATCTGCCTAACGCAGACTGGATACGCGCTTTGCACGGATCCAAGTCGGTGACTATCGAAAACATAACGGCAGCATATGACGCAGCATCGCATGGCAACGGGTTCAATGAAGAGTTTGTGATCGATGAACCAACCAGAGAACTGATGGACAAGTATCTGTTTATAACCGACAACATGCATACTGACCTCCATGAGTGCCTCGGACATGGATCGGGTCAGCTTCTTCCGGGTGTCGAGGCCGACGCTCTGAAGGCTCATGGCTCTACTCTCGAGGAGACACGTGCCGATCTTTTTGCATTGTATTATCTTGCAGATCCGCATCTTATAGAGCTTGGTCTGCTTGATGATCCGGAGGCCTACAAGGCTGAATATTACAAATATCTGCTTAATGGACTGATGACCCAGCTTGTGAGGATCGAGCCAGGCAAGGATATCGAGGAGGCTCATATGCGCAACCGCCAGCTGATATCGCAGTGGGTGCTCGAGCATGGCGAGCCGCACAATGTGCTCGGTCTTGTCAAAAAGGACGGAAAGACTTATCTTGAAGTGAATGACTATGATGCATTGCGTCAGTTGTTCGGCAAACTGCTTGGAGAAATACAGCGCATAAAGAGCGAGGGTGACTACGCATCGGGTGCGGCACTTGTGGAGAAGTATGGTGTAAAAGTCGATCCGGCTCTTCATTCAGAGGTGCTCGACCGCTACAGCAAGCTTGATATCGCTCCTTACCGAGGTTTTGTGAATCCGGTCTACAGCCTTGTGACAGACAATGATGGCAACGTGACAGATGTGAAGGTTGACTATACGGAAAATTATGTTGATCAGAATCTGCGTTACAGCCGTGAGTATTCAATGCCCGCTTTGCGTTAATCAAATCAAGAATCAAGACAATAAACCAGTATAAGAAAATTATGGATAATCTGTTGCGAATAGCGGTACAGTCCAAAGGGCGGCTATATGACGACACAATGGAGCTTCTGAAGGAAGCCGGTATAAAACAGAATGTGGCCAAACGCACGCTACTCGTTCCCGCCCGCAACTTTCCGGTGGAGTTCCTGTTTCTGCGTGATGACGATATTCCGGAAGCAGTCGCTTCAGGCACGGCCGATATAGGCATTGTCGGTCTTAACGAGGTAGAGGAAAAGGATGCTGATGTAAGGGTGCTCAGTGAACTCGGCTTCAGCCGCTGCCGCCTCTCGCTTGCTATCCCGCAGTTTGCCGGATATTCCGATCTGAGCTGGTTTGAGGGTAAAAAGATCGCGACATCCTACCCCGGTATCCTGCGCCGCTTTCTTGAAAAAGAGCGTATAAACGCGCAGATACATGTGATCATGGGTTCGGTGGAGATCGCCCCCGGCATCGGTCTGGCCGACGGTATATTTGACATCGTCTCGTCGGGTTCAACTCTTGTGAGCAATAACCTTGAGGAGGTGTACACCGTGATGCAGTCGCAGGCTGTGCTTATCGGCAGCGGCAGCGAGAACCTTTCGTCTTCCAAGGAGTCTATCCTCCGCGAGCTTCTTTTCAGGATCGATGCAGTTAAAGCCGCAGACGGAAAGAAATATGTTCTGATGAATGTCCCGGCAGATAAGGTCGATGAGGTTCTTGCCGTGCTTCCCGGCATCAAGAGCCCGACGGTGCTGCATCTCGCAGATCCGGCCTGGCGTTCGGTACACACTGTTATCGAGGAAAAGCGTTTCTGGGAGATTATAGGCAGGTTGCGTGCAGCCGGAGCCGAGGGAATACTGGCTCTCGATATCGAGAAAATGATACTCTGATGGAGATACACATATTGCCTGAAAGGGGACTTTGGCCCGGCCTGTCGCGTAGGGATGCCGTCGCAGAGGCGCATGAGGAGACCGCACGTATTGTCGCAGAGGTCTTTGACAATGTCGCCACGTATGGCGACAAGGCAGTCAGGGAATACGAGAAGAAGTTTACCGGTGCTGTGCGTGAGTCGCTTCGCGTTGCGGAAGATGAGATATATGAGGCGGCAGGGATGATCACGGCCGAGCTCAAGGAGTCGATCGAGAAGGCGGCCGCTAACATAGCGGCGTTTCACGGTGCACAAAAGATGCATCGGGTAGAGGTCGAGACGGTTCCGGGGGTTGTGTGCAGCCAGCGTCAGGTGCCTATCGACACCGTTGGGCTGTATGTTCCCGGCGGCAACTCGCCCCTCTTCTCGACGATACTTATGCTCGGAGTGCCTGCGCGCATCGCAGGGTGTCGCCGAGTAGTCATGGCCACTCCGGCCGATGCCACAGGCAAGGTGCATCCTGCTATCCTTTATGCCGCGCAGATCGCCGGTGTCACGGACATATATGCTATGGGCGGGGCGCAGGCTATAGCCGCCATGGCTCTCGGTACGGAAAGTGTGCCACGTGTGTACAAGATATTCGGTCCCGGTAACCGATTTGTGATGGAGGCCAAGCAGCTTGCGTGCTATCGCCGTGGCACGGCACTCGACATGCCTGCCGGACCTTCGGAGGTGATGGTGATCGCCGACAAGACAGCATCGGCTGAGTTTATTGCAGCCGATTTTCTGTCGCAGGCTGAGCATGGGCCTGACAGCCAGTCGATACTTCTGACAGACAGCCGTGAGGTGCTTGACGCTACCGTAAATGAGATAGAAAGGCAACTTTCGTCGCTGCCCCGCCGCGAGATGATGCAGAAGTCGCTTGAACACAGCCGACTGATTCAGTTGGGGTCGATGGCGGAGGTTATGGAGTTTGCAAACGCCTATGCCCCTGAGCATCTGATCATAAACACAGCCGACGCGGAAGCACTTGCCGGTGAAGTGAGATCGGCCGGCTCGGTGTTTATCGGTCAGTGGTCGACAGAGAGTGCGGGTGACTATGCTTCAGGTACCAATCACACGCTTCCCACTTCGGGTTACGCCACGGCCTACAGTGGTGTCAATCTTGACAGCTTCTGCAAGAAAATAACGTATCAGCGTCTGACTCCCGAAGGGGTCGAGTCGCTTGCTCCGACTGTTATGGTCATGGCCAAGGCTGAAGGGCTGGAGGCTCACAGCCGTGCGATGGAAGTAAGGAAGGAGGCTCTGAAAAAATCCGCATTATGCTGAATGAAATTGAAAGGCTCCTGCGTCCCAATATAAAGGCACTGGAACCGTATACGTGCGCCCGCGACGAGTACAGCGGAGAGGCCAAGGCATGGCTTGATGCCAATGAAAATTCGATACTGAACGGTCTTAACCGTTATCCGGATCCTCTTCAACGTCAAGTGAAGCAACATATCGGTGAATTGCGCGGTGTGGATCCTGAGAATATTTTTCTGGGAGTCGGTAGTGACGAGTGTATAGATATCCTATACCGTACCTTTTGCCGCCCCGGTATTGATAACGTTGTGGCAATCGATCCGTCCTACGGGATGTATTCGGTATGTGCGGCAATCAATGATGTGGAGTACCGCAGGGTGAGCCTCAAGGAGGATTTTTCTCTTGATACCGACGCGCTTCTCGCTGCATGTGACGCCAACACCAAGGTCATGTGGATCTGCTCTCCCAATAATCCTACAGGCAATGCTTTCTCTCTTGCAGAGATCGAGACGCTCGCCCGGTCTTTTGATGGCATACTTGCCGTGGATGAGGCGTATGTGGATTTTTCGGAGAAGGGTTCCGCTATTCCGATGCTTGAGCGTTATCCGCGTCTGGTGGTTATGCAGACTTTCTCTAAGGCCTGGGCTTCTGCTGCGATAAGGCTTGGTATCGGTTATGCCTGCCGTGACATAATCGATGTGTTCAACAAGGTAAAATATCCTTATAATATCAATATACTGACACAGCGGCAGGCTCTTGCAGTGCTCAGTGACAAAGAGCGCATAGCCCGCACCGCCAGGGAGCTTGTGATGTTGCGTGAGGATCTTGCCGTACGGCTCAAGAATGTGGAGTCTGTCGAGGAGGTCTATCCTTCTGATGCCAATTTCATTCTGGCGAAGGTGAAAGATGCCGACGGTATTTACCGTCGTCTGCTTGACCAGGGGGTGGTCGTGAGAAACCGCTCAAGGGTGCACCTGTGTGGTAGCTGTCTGCGTCTGACTGTAGGTGCAGCAGCTGAGAACGACATGCTGATTGCAGCTCTGGAGGGACGGTGCATTGATGCCGTGGCGGCAGATGGCGAGATGACATCGGCCGGCCGTGTTGCTGCGGTGCATCGCGTGACCGGTGAGACGGATGTGCTGGTGAGCGTGGGTCTTGACGGAAGCGGAAAGACCGAGATTTCTACCGGACTCGGCTTTTTTGACCACATGCTTGACCAGATAGGTCGTCATGGCGGCGTTGATCTCACCGTGAAGGTGAAGGGAGATCTGAATGTCGATGAACACCACACGATCGAAGATACGGCTCTGGCTCTCGGCGAAGCTCTGGCGAAGGCGCTTCACGACAAACGCGGCCTTGAACGATATGGATTCTGTCTGCCTATGGACGAGTGTCGGGCTACTGTTGCGATTGATTTCGGCGGACGGCCATGTCTTGTGTGGGATGTCGAGCCTTTTGTCAGGGAAAAAATCGGTGATATGCCTACCGAGATGTTCCGTCATTTCTTCAAGAGTCTCAGCGATACGGCCAAATGTAATCTCTATATCGAGGCCAAAGGTGAAAATGAACACCACCGTATCGAGGGTATCTTCAAAGCGTTTGCCCGTTCTCTAAAGTCGGCTGTACGCCGCGATCCGTTCAACTTCAGTCTGCCATCGACCAAGGGTAGCCTATGAAGACATCTCTTCGCCTCACAGCCAGCCAGAAGCAGCAGCTGAAGCTTAATCCGATGCAGGTACAGTTCGGGCGAATGCTTGAACTGACCGGTCGTGAGCTTGAGGAGGAGATACGGCGTACGGTTGACGAGAATCCGGCGCTTGAGATCAAGTCACCGGAACAGCCGGAGTCTGCCGGAGAGCAAGGTGACGCGGAAGTTGCGGAAGGATATGATGAGGGTCATGATGATCTGCAACAGGCCGATTACGGGTCGGTCGACGATATTCCATTTTCTGCCGGAGTCTCACGTGCTCCCGGTTGGGACACGACCCGCAGCGACAGTGTGTCGACGCTTTATGATTTTCTTCTGTCGCAGCTTGCATTCTGTGATTTAAGCGACGACGAGCGCAATATAGCTTCATATATAGCCGGAAATCTGGATGACAGCGGTTATGCGATGCGTGTACCGCTTGAAGTGGCTGAGGATATACTGCTTGCTACCGGTGTGCAGCCGTCGAAAGTGACGGTAGGGCGTGCGTGGGATGTGGTGAGGTCTCTTGATCCGGCCGGAGTATGCGCCGTGGATCTGCGTGACTGTCTGCTGCTCCAGCTTGATCGCCGTGAGACAGACTCGCCGGATGTGCTCCTTGCCCGCCGGATTGTGGGTCAGTATTTTGATCTGTTCAGTGGACGTAATTTCGATCAGTTGCGCAGCGCTCTCGGCACAGATGATGCCACTCTCGGGCGTGCACTTAATATCATAACCCGTCTAAATCCGAAACCGGGTCTTCAGTATAATCACACGGTCTCCGATGAGGCCTCGTCGGCTATCATTCCTGATTTTATGGTCGAGACTGTCGCTCCCGGAATTCTAAAGCTTACTCTTCTTTCAAGTATTCCGGAGCTTGAGGTCGAGAAAACGTTTGAGGAGTTTGCCGAGCCTAAACGCGATGACAGGCCGGATGAGCCGCCGTCGGTGAAGCGTGCGCGGCGTGAGGCTGCGCTGTTTCTCCGTAGCAAGCGTGACGAGGCGCGTGCTTTTATCGGTCTGATGAAGATACGGCAGGAGACTCTGTGGCGAGTCATGAGCGCTATTGTGGAGATTCAGAAGGATTTTTTTCTGACAGATGACAAGAGCCGCTTAAAACCAATGGTACTCAGGGATGTCGCCGCAATTACGGGTGATGATCTGTCGGTAATCTCGAGAGCGACTTCGGGAAAATACGTCATTACGGCCGGCGGAGTTTACTCTCTAAAGTCTCTGTTTAACGAGGCTGCCGGAACCGGAGACAACACTTCGGCTCATAAATTCGTTTCAATTCTAAAAGATCTGATCGAGGGAGAGGATAAGCAG
>JAIDKP010000490.1 GCA_029051445.1 Muribaculaceae bacterium
AATGCTCCTGCCGACATGTTTGAGCCTAACGAGGGCGAGATCTTTCGGCTCAAACATGTCGGCAGGAGCATTGGCCGTCATGTCGGCCCACCAGTCGTTCAGTTCTGCCTCATCGAGTGCGCCTGTGTCTACGCCGTCAAGCTCCACGGTCAGGTCGCCTCTCATAGGCTCCAGCCCACGGCGCAGTCGCCACTGCGCCATGAGTTGGGCTTTAGTGTAGGTTGTAATCATTTTGTCAGTAGCTATTTCTTTACGATCCTCATGTGGGCCGACGGATAGCGGAGCACCAGGCAGCTCGCTTCAGTGATGACAACCGCGTCAGTGTTGCGTTGTCCGCTCTTGCGCAGGTTCAGTCGCTCCGTGCTGAAAGGGATGTGGGAGTATTTGGTGATATATTCAGGATCGATCACAAGGCCGTCGGCTCCGTGGCCGCACTGGTCAAATACCTCGCTCATCACCACATACAGAGTGCCGAACTTGGTGCGGATCTCCGTGAAATCCAGTCCCCAGCGGGTCACGTTGTTTTGTCCCACGACTACATGCTGGTGATCCATCGAGTTCAGAGCTGCGATAAGCTCGCTGCCGCCGACAAGAATCTTTTTGGACGATCCGCCACATCCGGTGAATGCCTCGCGCGTGATTTCAACAAGTGTCTCGTTGTCCATGACGGTATATTCCGCCTCTTTTCCGGCCTGGTTCCAGATACCTCCCGTGAGCATCACCTCTTCCTGCTTGTAGGGATCGGTAAGCCTTGTTCGGCTGCCGAAAAGAAAGCTCCTTTCCATGCCGAGACGCATGTCTACGATGGCCGATTCCTCCTGATCGCTCATTGTCCACCCTACTTCCTTGTCCGAGAGTTTCATCAGTGTGCTGTGCTCAATTTGAGCCTTAAATATTTGGCAGAGATTGTAATTCTTGGTTGGAATTGCCTCATACTGAGTTGTCTGCACGTCGAGCTCGGCGGCTGCACGACCCATTCTCACGATCTCGGTGCCTGCTGCGAGCGACGGCACTGCTGGCGATCCGCCAAGATAGTTGTTGACCGACATTACCGAGATGTTTGCCGAGTCGGTCCCGGCCACATAGAGCACCAGAGAACCACATGCTTTGCCGTCGGCATCCTGGGCTGTCACACTTGGCACAAGCAGTGTGTCCGATACTGAGAAACGGGCAGGATTCTCCATCTTCACGGTTACTACTCCGGTGTCGGCTTCCGAGGCAGAGGCCACCTTGTCGCTCATGGGCTTGTTGTCGACAGAGTAATAGTCGGCCTTCATGCTCCCTATCACACGACAGCCGCCCCAGCGCGAGATCTGGTCGATGGGAGTTGCCATCGGGCGTATTTTCACCACACGTCGGTCCACTGCCGAGCGGAGCAGTTCGCCGGAGGCCTCTCGGGTGTTGGCTGTTGTGAGCGGAGCGCCGTCAACACCGGCTCCTCCGGCCATTCCGGCAAGCACCACGGCCATTGTGGCTCCTGTGCCACCGTCATCGCCTCCGAGCAGGAAGTAAGCCAGCATGGCTCCGAATCCTGCCACCGTGATCGGACCGTTGTGCTTGCGCATAGCCTCGATCATTTTCACTGCCACTGTCTTGAGCACCTTGAATGCTACTTTCACGATTTTCTTGAAATTCATAGTATTAAAAAATTTTGTAAGGTAGGTTGGTTTATTAGTTGTTGCGTCATTGATCCCTCA
>JAIDKP010000491.1 GCA_029051445.1 Muribaculaceae bacterium
GTCAGTCTGGATCTTTTCATTGGAGTTTTTTACCGAAGGAAAAATAATCCAGCACAATACTGCGATAACCAGTGCATATAAGGAAAAAATGTACCAGCATGTACGCCATCCTTCCAGTTGGGCTGCGGGGGAATCGGTCGGAACAACATAGTGGTTGACGATTGTCATGGCACCGAAAGTTCCGATAGTTGCCCCAAGACCGTTTGTCATGATCATAAATAGCCCCTGGGCACTGCTGCGTATCTCTGGATTGGTCATCTTGTCGACATACAGACCGCCTGAGACATTGAAAAAATCAAAGGCAATGCCATATACTATGCACGACATCACAAACATCCAGAGAAGATCCGACGGATTACCCATACCGAAAAGACCGAAACGTAAGACCCAGGCAATCATCGAGAGAAGCATCACGCCTTTAATGCCGAAGCGCTTGAGGCAGAATGGTATAAGTAAAATGCACAGTGTCTCGCTGATTTGTGATAGCGAGATCAAGGCATTGGCGTTC
This sequence comes from Muribaculaceae bacterium, assembly GCA_029051445.1. Lineage (GTDB taxonomy): Bacteria > Bacteroidota > Bacteroidia > Bacteroidales > Muribaculaceae > JAFLTL01. The sequence goes on from JAIDKP010000491.1 coordinate 509, forward strand.
TGTGCCGCCCATGCATCTTTAAATCCGTCGATGTTTATAAAACTGGTTATATACGGATTAGCATATCCGTTTGTGATCTGGAGCGAGACACCAAGAAACATGCTGAACAGAAAGAATATCGCCATACGACGGTCTTTAAACAGACTGAACGCCTTTAGTCCGAGTTTTTCTGCGACAGAGCTTCCTTTTGCTACTTTGCATATCTGACAGACAGGCAGTGAGAGAGCATATGCAGTCATAATGAAACTGAATATGGCGGAGACAAACAACTGCATATATGATGTCTGGAACTTTGCATCGGCAGGACCTGCGAAGTTCACAAGCAGCATGGCGCATATAAAACCGATTGTGCCCCAGATACGTATCGGGGGAAATGCCTTTACTGTATCCATGTTGGCTTTTGTCAGGGCATTGAATGCTACCGAGTTCGACAATCCGATTGTCGGCATGAAAAATGCAACCGACAGAGTGTATAATACAAACAGTGGTCCGAACTCGATACTATCCGATACAAGGCAATAGAACCCGGCTAAAGCCATAAACGTACCGGCGAGCAGATGCGAAAGACTGAGCATCCGCTGGGCCTGGATCCATCGGTCGGCGATTATGCCGACAAGCGAAGGCATGAACAGCGACACGATTCCCTGTATACAGTAAAACCATCCGATTTGCTCCTGTAGCCCGTTTCTTGCAAGAAAATTGCCTAACGATGTCAGATATGCTCCCCATACAGCAAATTCAAGGAAGCTCATCACAATAAGTCTGATACGGATATTTTTCATTGATTAGCAGTCTTTTTTCCGTTTGGCTTCTATGATTTCTTTGATTTCAGCGGCTCTCTCATATTCTTCGCGGTCTACAGCCTGTTGAAGCATACGTTCAAGTTCTTCGATAGCAAGAATATGCAACTTTGGTGTCCTGTTTGATCTTTCTTCCGGATTTATAGGAGTGCGGGACTCCTTCCATCTTATTTCAATTCTGTCTCCCGACGAGTTGTGACCTGAGGCAGTGCCGATGCCCGGCCCCTCTTTGTCAAGTCTGAATCCGGCGGTATGCAGTATATCCTCGGTGGTATAGATCGGGGCATCGGCTCTCATTGCAATAGCGATAGCATCCGATGTGCGTGAGTCAAGTTCGACCTCTGTGCCGTTGCTGTCGACAAATGTCATTGTAGCAGAAAATACTCCGTTGCTGTAATTATAGATGAAAACATCCTTAAGAACGATCCCGAATGCATGGGCAAAACCTGCGAATAGATCGTGGGTCAGTGGACGTGGAGGTATGATTCGTTCTATGATGATAGCAATAGACTGAGCCTCAGGAGCTCCGATAACAATTGGAATACGGTAGCATCCACCGTCTTCTGCCAGAATCAGAGCATAGGCACCTTCATGGATCTGATTGTAGCTCAGTCCCATGACACTTAGCTTTATTCGCTTTTCCCCCTCCATATTATTCCACTGCCATAGCAGAGATGCGACTCCTTGTCATAAAGTGTGACAAATTGTCCCGGGGCAACACCCTGGATTTGCTCTTTGCTGTCGATTATATATTGTCCTGATTCGTCAGGCGATTTTCTTATGCGTCCGGAAAGGAACGACGGCATGTGTCGGTTCTTGAATGTTATTTCAACACCGTCGTCATATATTCTGTCTTCTGTCCAGGGACATCCTGAAATAAAGTGCATTGATCCTAAAGTTATCCGGCGGCTGTATTGCAAAGGCGTGTCATAGCCGCGGCTTACATACAGGATGTTGTTGGAGACATCCTTGTCTATGACAAACCATGGGCCTCCTCCGAGTCTTAGGCCTTTTCGCTGTCCGATTGTATGAAACCAATACCCCCGGTGCTTTCCAAGGATCTTTCCTGTCTCTATCTCCACAATGTCTCCGGGCACTGTGCCTAACTGTTGTTCCAGAAAATCATTGTAGTTGATTTTTCCAAGGAAGCATATTCCCTGGCTGTCGTGACGTGAGGCATTAGGAAGCTTCAGGCTGGATGCAACTTCGCGAACCTCGGCTTTAGGCATGTGGCCTATAGGAAAAATGACATGCTTCAGCTGGTCATAGGTAATGCGTGACAGAAAATCGGTCTGATCTTTTACCGGATCAACACCGGTCGCAAGCCACTTTTTTCCGTCAAGCTCCACTGTTGTCGCAT
>JAIDKP010000492.1 GCA_029051445.1 Muribaculaceae bacterium
CGACGGGACTGTGGTTGGTTCATTTTCGCCCATGGATATGTCATTCAGTGGCAGTTATGCCGTGGATCTCGCCTCACGATGGCGCATAGGAGCTGCCGCCAAACTTCTATACAGCAGCTACGCCTCCTATACCTCATTTGCTGTTGGGGTAGATCTCGGTATAAACTATTATGATCCCGACAGAGACTTCTCTTTCTCAGTCGTAGGAGCCAATCTCGGAGGTCAGATAAAGAAGTTTGACAACACTTCCGATGGATTGCCCGTCGACCTGAGAGTCGGTATGACAAGGGGAATTTCCGACCTGCCCCTAAGGTGGTCAATGACATGGTACAACCTGACAAGATGGCGCAACGGCAACGGCGGAATCTTGAAACACGTCGTATTAGGACTGGATTTCACGCCGTCCGATAAGTTTTACATAAGCGTAGGCTATAACTATAAGATGCGCAGCGACATGAGTGGCTACAAGCGGTCGTTGCTGTCGGGATTCACTGCTGGAGCCGGCCTTAGCACCTCACGTTTTAACGTTGGGGTAGCGATCGCGCAGCCTCATTCCGGAGCGACTACTCTGATGGTTAATTTCGGACTGAAAATAATTGATATTACAAGATAGATGTCTGCACAATATAAAAAATGAAAAATAACATTATCATAGCTATCGACGGATACTCGTCGACAGGAAAAAGCACAATGGCAAAATGGCTGGCATCGGAAGCCGGTTACCGCTATATCGACTCGGGAGCGATGTACAGAGCCGTTACCCTCTATGCATTGCGCAATGGAATGATTGACACTGATAAGCATGTAGATACCACACGCCTTATTGAGGCACTTCCCGGGCTGACGATTGATTTCTGTCGTGAAGGCCAACGCCAGCAGACGCTGCTCAATGGTGAGGATGTGGAAGAAGAGATACGCAAGATGGAAGTGTCGTCCCGCGTGTCGGTGATTGCGGCCATACCTGAAGTGCGTCATCGCCTGGTAGCCATGCAGCGCGCGCTTGGCGAGGAGGGAGGCATTGTGATGGATGGCCGCGACATCGGTACGACTGTGTTTCCGCAGGCCCGGATGAAAGTGTTTGTCACATCATCGGCAGAAGTCAGAGCAGAGCGACGCTATAAGGAGTTGCTTGAAAAAGGAGAAGACGTGGCATATGATGATGTTCTGGCAAACGTGATTGAACGCGACCACATAGATGAGACCCGCGAAGAAAGTCCGTTGCGCAAGGCCGATGATGCACTGCTTCTCGACAACTCGTATATGAGTCGCGATGAGCAGAACAAATGGCTCATGGAAACATTTAGAAGAGTATCTGAAAAAGTGGATTAATTGCCACAGGCGGGCGTAGAGCACCACAGCCCCCGGACAATATAATAGGCTGTGCCGTAAAAATAGCTATTACGGCGCAGCCTATTATCTGTTTTGTGGCGTGGATGTGTCGCTATATCAGCAACGCGTCTTTACTTTCTGGCTGACAGCGGCATCAATCGAGCATACGGTTGCGAGATTGACAATATCTCTTACCGGTGAGTCGACCTTGATGAAATGTATCGGCTTGTTCAGTCCGACCTGGATAGGTCCGATAGCCTCTCCGACTCCCATCTCAAGCATCATCTTGAGCGCTGTACTTGCGGCACTTAAATTGGGGAAAACGAGAG
>JAIDKP010000493.1 GCA_029051445.1 Muribaculaceae bacterium
GTAACAATGGCAATATGAAGATTCTTGCGATAAACGGAAGCTCCAGAAAACAGGGAAACACCGGTGACATGATTGATATTGTCCTATCGGAATTGTCAGGACAGGGACACATAGTTGATAAAATAGATCTTGCCGGACACACTATAAATCCGTGTAAGGCCTGTTTTGCCTGCGCCGGAAAGCGAAACTGCGTGTTTTCCGATGACATATTCCGGGAGGTTTATGAGCTGATGACTGATGCGGACGTAATAATAATGGGATCTCCGACATATTCGGCAGATGTCTCGTCAACATTGAAGGCGGTAATTGAGCGTGCGAGTGTCGTGAGCGACACCAATCCCGGAATGTTCAGCCACAAAATCGGTGCCGGAATAGCAGTAGGACGCCGTGCCGGCACGATGAATGTACTCGACACCATCAATCGTTTCTTCCTGAACAAAGAAATGTTTATTGTCGGCTCTACCTATTGGAATATCGCATACGGCAGATTACCCGGCGAGGCACTAAAAGATGCCGAAGGAGTGGAAACTATGCGCAACCTCGGCAAAAACATTTCGTGGCTCCTTTCCAGAATATCATAATACATGATACATGGGGGAATATGTGTCATTCAGTAATCAAGGTATGTCCAGATGTAAAATTGGTTATGTGTAAGAGTTACAGGTAGTATAAATTTGCAGTGTAAAAACAGACGGACATGACAGAGAAAGAGTTTTTAGATTATACATCTTCCGGAAGGGTGATTGTGGCAGGATCTGAGTTGCATGAAATGATGTACGTTATGAGTCAGAACGCTTTGCGTGTGACATCGGAGATCAATGCCGCATATCATACTCCCGATGAATTGCGCGATCTAATGTCGAAACTGACCGGCAAATGTATTGACAGTAGCTTTGGTATGTTTCCCCCTTTTTATACCGACTGCGGCAGGAATATAACAATAGGCATGCGCACGTTTATCAATATGGGATGCACTTTTCAGGACTGGGGCGGTATAACTGTCGGTGACGATTGTCTGATCGGGCATAACTGCACGATATGCACTGTCAATCATGACAGAAATCCCGACAGACGGGGCGATATGAAGTGTAGCCCGGTTGTGATCGGCAATAAGGTGTGGATAGGTGCCAATGTGACGATTCTTCCCGGAGTGACGATCGGCGACGGTGTGATAATCGGAGCCGGAGCAGTAGTCACCAGAGACATCGCTCCGGGAGTGACTGTAGCCGGGGTACCTGCAAAGGAAATAGCGCAATAGACCGATGAATAAGGTAATTATTTCAGTGATATCAGCCATATTCATGGCAGGAAATGTATCAGCAAATAAAATAATCACAATGAACGAGAAGGATAATGTTATCAAGGCTGAAAGGCTGACTCTGACAACGGAATGGGACAAGACCTTTCCTAAAAGCAAGAACGTGGCGCATGACAAAGTCACTTTTGTCAATCGGTATGGCATAACCCTTGTCGCAGATCTGTATATTCCTTTGAATGTAAACGGCAAGCTGCCGGCGATTGCTGTCAGCGGGCCTTTTGGTGCGGTGAAGGAGCAGGTATCGGGGCGTTATGCGCAGGAGATGGCGGAAAGAGGGTTTCTGGCAATTGCTTTTGATCCGTCGTACACAGGTGAGAGCGGCGGCACTCCCAGATATGTAGCGTCTCCGGATATCAACACTGAGGACTTCAGTGCCGCAGTCGACTATCTGACTACCCGTCATGATGTAGATACAGAGAAAATAGGTATCATAGGTATTTGCGGGTGGGGTGGTTTTGCTGTCAATGCAGCCGTTAACGATCCGCGCATCAAGGCGACTGTAGCTTCTACGATGTATGATATGAGCAGGGTAAATGCCTGCGGATATTTTGATGCAGGTACATCGGAGCAGAGGCTTGAACTGCGCAAGCGACTTGCACATCAGCGCACTGAAGATGCCAGAAACGGGTATTATTCACTTGTAGGCGGCGTTGTTGACCCTCTCCCGGATGACGCGCCACAGTTTGTGAAGGACTACTATGATTATTACAAGACTCCAAGCTGGCTCTTCTACACCTCTCCGCGCCCCCGAGCCGG
>JAIDKP010000494.1 GCA_029051445.1 Muribaculaceae bacterium
ATATACCTGATGCCAGCTGGTAGTCACGTTCGCTCGATTCCCGCACCTGATCCATCACGTCGTCGACTGTGATGCGCCCGACAAGGCGGCCGATAGAATCAACTACAGGCATTGCCACAAGGTCATACTTCTCGAAGTCCAGAGCGACCTCGTCGATAGGCATGTCGGCCTTAACCGAGACCGGATCCTCGTCCATCACATGCTTGATCTTGGAGACCGACGGATGCGTGATAAGAGTCTTCAGCGGTAATATGCCTTTCAGGCGGTCATCGTTGTCAACGACATAGACGTAATAGATCTCGTCCATATCTTCGGCCTGCATCCTCATCTGTTTGATGCATTCCGGCATACTCCAGTTCTCGTTCACAACGACCATCTCGGTACCCATGAGGCCGCCCGCTGTGTCCTCGTCATATTTCAGAAGGTCGATGATGTCACCGGCCTGTTCCACATCGTCGAGGTGGGTAAGCACTTCGTCACGGTCTTCTTCATCGAGTTCCTGGATAAGGTCTACAGCTTCGTCAGAGTCGAGGTGCTCGATAAAGTGGCGGGCGATATCCTCGGCATCCATTTCCGAGAGCAGACGCTTGCGGTCATCCTCGTCAAGCTCCATCAGCACGTCGGCGGCGACCTCGCCGTCAAGGAGGTTAAGCAGATATTCCGCCTCTTCGATGTCGAGTTCATTGTAGAGGTCGGCGATATCTGCCGGATGCATGTCGTCCAGCAGTTTGCGTGCCTCCTCGTCGTTATGGTCCGCGATAATGTCGCGCAGATGCTTCAGATAATCCTCGGTAAATTCCTTCATCATTCAGTAGTGGCTTTACTCGCTAAGCCCTTTCGTAAGTTCTATAAACTCTTCTACACTCAGTTGTTCCGGTCGCTTTGACAGCATTATCTCCCATTCCTCTCCGAGAGTCTGTCCGGGCTTAAGCAGTGGTTTCACCGAGTTTCTGAGGGTCTTTCTTCTTTGTGAGAATGTTGTCTTGACAACGTTCTTAAACATCTTTTCGTCGCATCCGAGACTCTCGACACTGTTGCGCTTCATTCTTATTACACCCGATTTCACTTTTGGCATCGGATTAAAGACTGTCTCGTCGACTGTAAACAGATATTCGATATCATACCATGCCTGCAGCAGCACGCTCAGTATGCCCCTTGCCTTGGTTCCGGCCGGAGCGGCAAGACGCTCGGCGACCTCTTTCTGGAGCATTCCCGTGCATTCCTTCACAATGTCCTTGTAATCCAGTATGTGGAAGAAAATCTGCGACGAAATGTTGTAGGGGTAGTTGCCTGTCACGGCAAGATCACGACCGCCGAAAAGTTCTCTCAGATCAAGTTTCAGAAAATCCTGCTCAAGTATGCGTCCGGGATCAAGCGTGTGCATGTGGGTCTTGAGCCATGCGATACTCTCGGTATCAACTTCCGCCACAGTGAGATCATGACCTTTTGAAAGAAGCCATTTGGTGAGCACACCCATGCCGGGGCCTACTTCTACCACCGGCAGTTCAGGGCAGTCGTCAAGAGTGGCGGCTATGCGTTCGGCGACACTTTCGTCTGTAAGGAAATGTTGGCCTAATGCCTTTTTGGGTTTTACGGTTTTCATTGCCATCAGCAATAGGTTTTCATTGGTGGATAAAAGGCATCGGCGATATGTTCCAGATGCCACTCATCTTCGTCTCCCTTGCCGGGGGTTATGAGTATCAGATCAAACTGAGCCTCAAAATTCAGACCATACTGTTGCATGTATCCGTTGGCGGAATTAACCAGGTTTCTGATCTTGCGCGGGGTGATTGATTCAATCGGATCAATAAACGTCGATGTGCGCGTCTTGACCTCCACAAAAAACAGCCTGCTGCCCTTGCGTGCGACTATGTCAAGTTCAAGATGGTTCATTCGCCAGTTGCGGTCAACGATGTCATAGCCGTGTGCCACAAGATAGCTTACGGCCATATCCTCGCCTCTTGACCCGGTTTCGTTGTGCTGTGCCATCAGTCAATTTATGCAGGTCACCTGTATCTCGTCGACAAGCGAGTGATTGGTCTTGATATTCATGTTCTCGTCCTCGGGAAGCATCTCTACGCCGATTGTATGCATTCCCTCGGTAAGCTTGACTTTGATTCTGTTGCTGAGTCCCCAGTCGTTCCAGTTGCCGCTCCCGCGGTGGGGCATGACCACTGTCCCGGCTTTTTTGCCGTCGATCATGAGCGATCTGATGGCGCATTTGTTCTCGGTGTTGACAGGGCCGTTGCCGTTGGCATATCGCAGAGCTATGATGTATTCTCCATCAGCATCGGCAGTGTATTTCACTGTCAGAGGTGCCGATTTGTGGTCGAGTTCGGCGAATCCGTTGCCGTGATACCCCTTGATGGGCTCATCGGGAGTGTATGACACTTCGGCCGAGGTCATGGATGTTTTCTCGTTGGAAGGCTGTATTCTGGTCACGAGGCGGTTGCTGCGGGGTTCCGAGGCAAAAGACTCGGTGCCGCTTCCGTCGACTGTGATTACCTGGTATTCACCGGGCTCGCTGGCTGAGTAGGATGTCTCTCTTGTCTTGGCTACTCGTGAGCCGTCCCTGACGACAATGTAGTGGCTGCTGTATTCTATCGGGTTCCATACAAGCTCTTTGCCGTCGTTTTCAAGCCACGCTGTTGGAGTAAGTGGAGCCTTTGAGTTGCCGCGATGGTTCACGGCCATGTTTCCGAACGGCTTGTCGGCCATTATTATTTCGATAACATTGGTATCTTTCAGATCCTTGGCTTTTACATAGGGAGACCGTGTCTTGCCGTTGAGTTTGAATGACGCGATCGAGTCGCCCCACCCGGTGATGCTGATGTCGATTTTCTTGTTCCGGTAAGGATAGTTGCGGAGTGTGCGGCTGGAGCCAAGGACTTTCGGTATCACCGGTTTAAAAACAACACCGTCTTCTTCGGGAGTGATACCGAAAAGAATTCGGTTGGTGATAGCCAGATTTCCGGCAAGCGACCAGAGCATGTTCGACGAGTTGAGTTCGGTTGCGATATCGCCGTTGTCAAGTACGAAATTCTCCTTGTTGGTGGCAAACAGTGCGGCCGGACGATATACGCTGCCGATTGCCTCCAGCAGCCCCTGTTCGTTCCCCGCCTTTGCGTTGGCCAGTGCCCAGTATGATGCCACAAACGGCCAGAGAGCATTGTTGTGGTAG
>JAIDKP010000005.1 GCA_029051445.1 Muribaculaceae bacterium
GACTCACCGAACTGTACTACAAACCGGTTGTCGTACTGACACTCCACGACGGCCTCGCGACAGGATCTTCAAGATCCGTTCAGGGATTCGACGTATATAGCGCCGTCGAGAGCGCACGCGACCTGCTCGAGAACTTCGGCGGACACACATACGCCGTAGGCCTGTCACTCAAAGAAGAAAACATCCCGGAATTCACACGCAGATTCGAACAATACGTCGCCACAAACATCACAGCCGAGCAGCTAAAGCCGACACTGTCCGTCGATGCTGTACTTGAATTTGCTGACATCACACAACAGTTCGCATCGCTGTTGAGGCGATTTGAACCGCTTGGGCCCGGAAACCCAAAACCGGTATTCCTTTCCCGCAACGTTTCCGACTTCGGCACCAGCCGTATTGTCGGGCACAACGCCGAACACCTGAAACTCGAGCTTGTAGATGACACCTCCGGAAAAGTCATGGACGCGATAGCATTCAACCTCGCCGACAAAATCGACATTGTGAAATCCGGAAAACCATTCGACATTGTCTACACTATCGACCAGAACAAGCACCGATCAGCACTTCCGGGAGCATTCCAGCTGATCATCAAGGATCTGCGTCCTTCACAATGACCCCCGAAGAAATACTTAAAAAATACTGGGGCTACGACTCCTTCCGCCCTATGCAGAAGGAGATCGTAGCCTCTGTTGTTTCAGGAAACGACACCATCGGCCTGCTGCCGACCGGAGGAGGCAAAAGCATTACATTTCAGGTTCCGGCACTCATCATGCCGGGACTGACACTGATTGTAACGCCGCTCATCTCACTCATGAAAGATCAGGTCGACAACCTGAGACAACACGGCATAACCGCGGCATGCATACACTCAGGTCTGACATTGCACGAGCGCAATCTTGCTATTGACAGGTGTCGCATCGGAAAAGCGAAAATGCTTTACCTCTCCCCCGAGAAACTTGCCGACAGGAATTTCATCGACATTCTGCGGCAGATCCACATATCCATGCTTGTCGTAGACGAAGCGCACTGCATCTCGCAATGGGGCTACGACTTCAGGCCGTCATATCTGCGCATCGCACAACTCAGAGACATATTCCCCGACATCCCGGTTTTGGCACTGACAGCCTCGGCGACACCCAAAGTTGTCGACGACATACGCACGTCACTGCGTATGAAAGGAAACAACATCTATTCAAGAAGTTTCGACCGCGACAACCTATCCTACATTGTACGCCACACCGACGACAAGGAAAACCAGCTCCTAAGGGTACTGAACGGAGTAAAAGGCACTGCAATCGTCTATGTCAGGTCACGTCGACGCACCGTCGAGATAGCCCGGATGTTGAACGAAGAGCAGATCTCGGCATCATTCTACCACGCCGGACTGTCTGTGGAAGAAAAAAACGAGCGGCAGAACAATTGGAAACAGGGAACACTGCGGGTCATGGTTGCGACCAATGCATTCGGCATGGGGAATCGACAAACCCGATGTCAGAGTCGTCATACACTACGACCTCCCGTCATCACTCGAGGAATATTACCAGGAAGCAGGACGCGCAGGACGCGATGGAATGCCCTCATTCGCCGTCACGCTCGTTTCTCCTACCGACAAAGCCACACTATCGCGACGGCTTTCCGAGTCATTCCCCGACAAAGATTTCATCCGCAGAGTCTACAACCTTGCGGGAGTCTTTTTACAGGTAGCGGTCGGCGACGGATGGAACAGGCTCTACGATTTCAACTTCAACATCTTCTGCAAGCGTTTCTCACTTCCTCCCGTCCCCACACGCAACGCCCTCGACATACTCACTCAGGCCGGACACATTGAGTTCAACGAGGACAGGCGATCCGCCGCACAGGTCTATATGCTGATCGACAAAGACAGCATATACACCACAAAAATTGATCCCGAGGCTGAGCGGGTTCTGAATGCTATTTTCCGCAGCTATACCGGCATATTCGCCGACTACACCCCGGTCAACGAGGAGCTGCTTGCACACACACTCGATCTGACACCACGCTCCGTCTACGAGGCACTGCTGCGGTTGTCATCCGCAAAAATCATCTCATTTATTCCGCGCAAATCCACACCATGGCTTATATGGACATCCGCACGGGAAGATGCCGCACGCATCCCTATACCACGCGAGGTCTACGAACTGCGCCGCCAACGCATGGCCGAACGGCTTGAAGCCGTAAAGAAATTCGCATGGGACGACACACAATGCCGGTCTGTGACGATCCTCGACTACTTTGGCGAGAAAAACGCCACACCCTGCAGCCGCTGCGACACATGCCGTAAAAAAAACACCGCGACAAAACCGGACTCCTCTGCGGCATCACTCGCCGCAACGATCAGCTACCTCACATCCGGGCGCGGACACTCTCTCGACTACATTCTCGCGCAGATCCGGCCGGAACTACACGACAAAGCCATTGCGATACTGCGCGAGCAGCTCGACTCCCGGACTCTTGTAATGCGCGACGGCATCATTTCATCAACAGCTTCGGGTAAATAATCCGCGGAACACACCCACCGGACCTGCTTCTGCCGTTGTCCGATTAACAGTTTTTGAGACCTTTTTCTGCCACCTGCCGCAACTCTACAGCCACGGCGGGTGTTCTTTTATTGAAAACACACAAAAATTCATCACATGACATTCCTTTGCTCACTCTTAATCTCGATTTCGTCGGTGGGAATGCCTCGTACCGACATCCCCGACCCCGTGCTTATCGACATTGCAGCCGACAGCATCGTTGTCGAAAACCTGCAGATCGAACGCTCCGCAATAAAACCACGGAAATTCACGCCATGCATCTACGACCTGCCGTATTCATGGAACAGAAGCGCCGTCAACAAAGGCCGGCTCATAGCAAACACCGGACTGCTTTTCGGAGCCGGAGCAACAATGCTTGGAATATTACAGCTTCTGCCCGAAGATGCCACAGCATGGAACAAATCCGATATCGCCCATACAAATCCTTTCAAACGCTGGTGGAAAAACGTAAGAAAAGGACCCGTATGGGATAAAGACAGACCCGTATTCAATGAAGTCCTGCACCCCTATGCGGGAGCTGCCTACTACATGTCCGCAAGAAGCCAGGGATGCAACGTATGGCAGTCATGGGCCTACTCCGCATTCATATCGACAATATTCTGGGAATATGGCATGGAGGCATTCAACGAGATACCCTCGACCCAGGATCTCATCATAACTCCGCTTGGAGGGCTAATACTTGGAGAGACATTCTACATCGTCAAGCGGCACATCGTCGACCACGACTACCGCCTGCTGGGATCACGCCCCCTCGGCTATGTGGTGGCATTCATTACCGATCCGCTAAACGAAGCGCTCGGCTATCTGAGAGGCAACCGAGCGCATGGTTCCGCTGCGCGCCGGGGACTCATCGGCGACACTGGCATCACAATGTCTCTTTCTCCGTTGGTCAGCAATACGCCGACTGGAGGCACTTATACAGGCTTCTCCGTATCGATAACTCTTTAATACATCCCCCATAGTAGCTACATAAGCTATCATAGCTAGCTCACCGTTGCAGTTCCGCAAGCATCCGCTCGAGTTGTGGCGTTTTGCACCGGCGTTCCGCCCTCGACGTATACTCCAGAGCCTCCGCCTTTGCCTCCGCATTACCCGATCGCCACTGACCATAACGGTAATTCGCAAGATAAAGCAGCGCATCGAGATTATGCGAATCAAGTTCAAGGATACGTCGGCTCGTTGCAGCCATTCCCTCTAAATCCCCCGACAGAAGTTGCCCGTAGGCAAGTGCCGGAAGAAAAAGCATATTGTCAGGAGTAGACTCAAGCAACAGAGTGGCCGTCTCCACGATACGCCCGGGATCATTCCTGAATACATAGTATTTCAGCAGACAGCGGTCGACAACCCTTGCAAGCCAGGCATCCGACACCTTCATCCCTGAAATATACCTTTCATACATATCACACTTCCCCTGAGCTATCGATTCCCTGAAAACGCCTGCAAAAATCGTATCGATAGGCACATGACAGTCTATTCCCGCAAGAGTCTCGTCGCGGGCGGCCGAATAGTTTTTCTCCATCAGAGCCGAAACGATTGCACGCACATGGTAAGCCGCAACCGTCCCGTTGTCATGGGCAAGCGTCCGGTAGGCCGCAAGAGAACTGGCCCATTCACCTCGTGCATAGAACTGCGACGCACGTTCCGCGAGCGGCACGCCGGCGCTCTGTCCCATAACCGGGATCACACACCAGGCAACAGCCAGTACAATCGCCATTATCCTCTTCATATCCAAAATTTCATGGGATGCCATTTTCTGTTAAGTCACAAGGAGCGCCATCCGTCCATTGAGAAAGCGCCCCTTGATTCTATAACAGATCCTATACGTTGTTTGCTTATTCCATCAGCTTGCGGTAACGGCGGCGCGGAAGTTCCTTTCCGCCGTTTCGCGCCTTCTTCCACTCCTCGAAGTCCGAGTAGCTGCCCTGATAGAACACCACTTCGCCATCTCCTTCAAACGACAGTATATGAGTGCATATTCTGTCAAGAAACCAGCGGTCATGGCTCACGACCACTGCACAGCCGGCAAAATCGTCAAGACCCTCCTCAAGAGCGCGGAGAGTATTCACGTCTATATCGTTGGTCGGTTCGTCGAGAAGAATCACATTGCCCTCCTCCTTAAGCGCCATGGCAAGATGCAGACGGTTACGCTCACCGCCCGAAAGCACACCGATCTTCTTCTCCTGATCGGCACCCGTGAAATTGAATTTTGAAAGATAAGCGCGTGCATTCACATCACGCCCACCCATTCTGAACGATTCCACGCCCTGGGAGATAACCTCGTAAACAGTCTTTTCAGGCAACAGATCATGATGACGCTGATCGACATACGCGACCTTTACTGTCTCGCCGACATCAAACGTTCCTGCATCAGGAGTCTCCTGGCCCATGATAAGGCGGAAAAGCGTTGTCTTGCCGGCACCGTTAGGACCGATTACACCGACAATACCTGCTGGCGGCAGAGTAAAATCAAGATCCTTGAAAAGCTGCTTGTTGCCATAAGCCTTCGCAAGCCCCTTGCCCTCGATCACCTTGTTGCCGAGACGCGGGCCGTTCGGTATGAATATCTCCAGACGCTCCTCTCTCTGCTTCTGATCTTCATTGAGAAGTTTGTCATAGCTGTTCAGACGCGCCTTACCCTTGGCCTGACGCGCTTTGGGAGCCATTCTCACCCATTCGAGCTCGCGTTCGAGAGTCTTGCGACGCTTCGATGCCTGCTTCTCCTCCTGAGCCATACGCTTCGTCTTCTGGTCAAGCCACGACGAGTAGTTTCCCTTCCAGGGTATACCCTCGCCACGGTCAAGCTCAAGAATCCAGCCAGCCACATGGTCAAGGAAATAACGGTCGTGTGTGATCGCGATTACAGTGCCGGGATACTGCTGCAGATGTTGCTCGAGCCAGTCGATGCTCTCGGCATCGAGATGGTTGGTCGGCTCGTCAAGCAGAAGCACGTCGGGCTGTTGAAGAAGAAGACGACACAAAGCCACGCGGCGGCGCTCGCCACCTGAGAGAGTCGATATCTGCTGGTCGTCGGGAGGACACTGAAGCGCATCCATCGCACGCTCAAGTTTGCTGTCTATGTTCCAGGCATCAGCAGCGTCAAGCTTGTCCTGAAGTTCTGCCTGACGCTGGATCAGAGCGTCCATCTTGTCCGGATCCTCAAGCACATCTGGATCACCGAACGCAGCATTGACTTCGTCAAACTCCCTGAGCATGTCCATGATCGGCTGTACACCCTCGCGCACTACCTCGACAACCGTCTTGTCTGGATCGAGCTGAGGTTCCTGCTCAAGATACCCCACAGAATATCCCGGAGAAAAAACCACCTCTCCCTGATAGCTCTTGTCTATACCGGCTATAATCTTGAGCAACGATGATTTACCCGAGCCGTTAAGACCGATGATACCGATCTTGGCGCCGTAGAAAAACGACAGATATATATTTTTCAGGACTTGTTTCTGAGGGGGATAAGTCTTGCTGACCCCCACCATCGAAAAAATGATCTTTTTATCGTCAGCCATAATTCAGTTTGATGTGGATTATTTCTTTGGAGCTGTTTTTGTCTGGTAATCGCAGCGCGTACGTCCCTCGACTATATTACGCAGTTTAGATTTTATAAGCTGCTTTCTGATCGGAGAGATATGATCGATATAGAGTTGGCCGTCAAGATGGTCGAGCTCATGCTGGACGATTCTCGACAGGAAGCCGCTCATCTCCTCCTCATGCTCGACAAAATCTTCATCGAGCCAGTTCAGCCTGATATGCTCGACACGCGCCACATTCTCCGACAGCCCCGGGACGCTCAGACATCCCTCGCTGCGGCTGACCTTCTCACCGTCAAGAATTTCAAGCTCCGGATTGATCAGAGTAAACTTTCGGCCGGCACACTCCGGAAAATCATCGCCAAGAACATCTGCATCAATAACAACAAGGCGGATATTGCGGCCGATCTGGGGAGCCGCGAGCCCAACCCCCTCCGATGCAGCCATAGTCTCATACATGTCTGCCACAAGCTCCTTGAGTCCGGGATAAGTTTCATCGACCTCCTCGCACTCCTTCCTGAGCACAGGGTGCCCGTAAAGATATATCGGTAATTTCATTTTTCTGTTATATGCTTTGAGTCAACTGGTAAGCCTGACTCTCAAGAAAATCATTCAGTATGATAGTGGCTGCCATAACATCTGCCTCCCCCTTGACACGGCGGCGTGACTTTCTCATTCCACCGTCAATCATTGCACGGTGAGCGAGAGTCGAGGTAAAACGCTCGTCAAAATAGACAAACTTCATCTCCGGGAAATCACGACACAGGCGGGCCACAGCCGGCTTTATGTACTTCATTGATTCCGAGGGATCGCCATGCATGTCTCGGGGCTCGCCCACGACAACAAGATCGACCTGTTCACGCGAGAAATACCCCTTGAGAAACTCAGTGAGCGACGATGTCGCTATCGTGGCGACACCGGTAGCAACAATACGCGACGTATCTGTCGCCGCAATTCCGCAGCGCTTACGTCCGTAGTCTATCGCCAGTAGCCTTCCCATTTTCACGTAATTTCCTGCAAATATACGAAGAATATTCGACGAAAAGAAGAGCGAAAGTCGGCCCTTGGCCGGGTCGCGATGGCGTAAGCCACTTCTTTGAATCAACTATACGAAGAATATTCGATGAAAAGAAGAGCGAAAGTCGGCCTTTGGCCGGGTCGCGGTGGCGCAAGACACTTCTTTGAATCAACTATACGAAGAATACTCTATCGAAAGAACATCCTATAGCATACATCACGCCGCCCCCTGCCACACACATATCCGATTTCAGCAACGGAATTTCAACAATTTTAACACACAACACGCCTTTATACCCGATTTTTATCAGCACCTCTTCCCGTCAGTTCCTTTATTTAAGCTATATTTGTGCAATTGGTACATACAACCCGAAACATTAAAATTCATCGGTTCATTCTATATGATGAAACGTTTTTTCTCATCGATGCTTGCAGCCCTTGCGGCTATCTGGATATCAATACCTTTGCTGGGGATAGTAGGCTTGATCTTTTTAGGAGCCGCGGTATCAATCGGCAGCATCGAGAAACAGCCTGTCAAAGTATCAGACAACAGCGTTCTGTTCATTGACCTTGCCACCACTCTTGCAGAGCGGCCATCCAACCCCGACATGCACGCCGTCATCTACGGAATAGAGGAAGAAGCCACATTGCTTCAGCCAACGGTTAGTGCGATCAGACGCGCTGCGTCCGACAACAACATCAAAGGCATATACATTGACGCGGGAGCACTCTCCGGCGGACTCGCATCTGTATACACCCTTGCATCTGCAATCAACGATTTCAGAGAAGAATCCGGCAAATGGGTAATTGCGTATGGCGACAACATTTCTCAGGCATCCTACATTGTAGCATCCGGAGCATCTGAACTGTATCTCAACCCCGAAGGAATGGTCGACATACACGGGCTCGCATCAAACATAACATTTTACAAAGGATTGCTTGACAAACTTGGAGTAGAGGTCCAGGTCGTCAAAGTCGGCACATTCAAAAGTGCGGTCGAGCCTTACATCCTTACAGAGATTTCCGATGCCAACCGCATGCAGATGGAAGCACTCCTGAATTCAATGTGGGACAGGGTCAAGGATCACATCGCAATTAACCGTGAAACCGACCCCGACAATATCGACGCATGGGCCGACAGTATGCTTCTGACACAGGCTCCCGCCACGCTTGTCCGACGGAACATCGTAGATTCACTCATCTATCGGCATCAGGCCGAGGAAATAATCAAGGATCGCCTTGGCATTCCCCACAACAAGAACCTTCCTCTTATACCCGTCGAAAGCTATTCCGACAACGACAATCCAATCAACAAATTTTCTCGTACACGCAACGGCAAGGAAATTGCGGTTCTGTATGCCGAAGGCGAAATAACTGAATCAGGTTCTGCCGGCATCGCATCCGACAGGCTTGTGCCTCAGATTCTCGACCTTGCAGAAAACAACGACGTGGCCGCTATGGTACTACGTGTGAATTCACCCGGAGGATCTGCATTCGCCTCCGAACAGATATGGGAAGCCTTGGAGCAGTTCAAGAAGACAGGCAAGCCTCTCTACGTGTCGATGGGCGACTATGCCGCATCGGGAGGATACTACATCTCATGCGGTGCCGACCGCATATATGCCTCGCCGGTCACACTCACCGGATCGATAGGAATCTTTGGACTAATTCCAAATCTCCAGGGGTTACTCACCGACAGGCTCGGAATCACGCAAAGCACCGTATCGACCAACAAATCCGGAAATTTCCCCGATATAACAAAGCCGCTCACCTCTTTTGAGCTCGCATCAATGCAGAACATGGTCAACCGTGGCTATGAGACATTCACAAACCGTTGTGCCGAAGGACGCGGCATGGATGTCGATTCAATTAAAGCCATTGCCGAGGGACGTGTATGGGATGGAGCCACTGCACTGAACATAGGACTTGTCGACGAACTCGGAACACTCGACCAGGCCGTCGAGGCAATAGCCGCAGAGGCCGGACTCGACTCCTACACGATGGTCGAATACCCCGACAGCAAGCCAAACATATGGAGCATCCTCATTTCTGCATCGCGCGATCTCGACACATCGGTTCGACGCATAGTGATGGGCGATGAAGCCTATACACTCTACAGCGAGATCAACCGCATCTCATCGCTTAGTGGTGTCCAGGCACTCACACCGCAACTCCACATACAATAAAACAGTCTTTCTTATGGCCGCCAATCCGATTGTAGCAAACCTGGCGCTCCGCCCGATATCATGGATCTACGGAGCTGTCACAGCCACGCGCAATCAGCTGTTCAAATGGGGCATATTAAAGCAACAGACGTTCGACGTTCCGATTATTGTCGTAGGCAACATCGCCGTAGGAGGCACAGGCAAGACACCTCATACCGAATTTGTTGTAGACATAATGCGGCACAAATACAATGTCGCGGTAATCTCACGCGGCTACAAACGGGCCACATCGGGATTCGTTCTGGCATCACGTCGGTCATCACCTGTCGATATAGGAGATGAGCCATACCAGATCTACCATAAGTTCGACGGCAAGGTGCCGGTTGCTGTATGTGAGAGTCGTACACAAGGCATACAGAAACTTCTGTCTCTGAATCCGCGCATAAACCTCATTGTGCTTGACGATGCCTACCAGCATCGCTACGTCAAGCCCACAGTCTCGATTGTGCTTACAGAGTTCAACCGGCCGGCATTCTACGACAAGCTACTTCCGCTCGGAAGACTGCGGGAACCGTTCTCTTCTATCTACAGAGCCGACATGGTCGTGGTCACAAAATGCCCGCCCGACATCAGGCCTCTTGAATATAGGTTGTTCAAAGACAAGCTCAAGCTCATCGCCTACCAGAAACTATACTTCTCATCCTACATCTATGGGGAATTATCCCCCGTATTTCCCGACGATGTCGACTTGAACGACATGCCGCGCATGGCATGGCTGAATGAAAACGATTCCGTTCTTGCGGTGGCCGGCATTGCGCATCCGAGACCTTTTGCAAAATGGCTGCGCAGACACAAAGCTAAAGTCAGGCTAAAATCGTTCCCCGACCATCACAACTTCCAGAAACGCGATCTGGAGACAATTTCAGCTCTCTACACGCAGCTACCGGACACCGGGCGAAAAATCGTCGTTACGACAGAGAAAGACGCGGTCAGGCTCGCCAACAACCCGTATTACCCGCCCGAACTTAAATCTGTGACATTCTACATACCGATAAAAGTCAAAATGGACGAAGGGCGGTCACAATCCTTCAGTACTGATCTGGAAAGACTTATTGCAAGAGCAAACACCGCTAATCGGCTCTCTTGATTTCCGACAACCAACAAACTCGCATATACGTTTCACTAGTATACTGACTCAAACACGTAAAACGACAACACACCATGATTGAAAAAATAAATCAGACAGCCCAATTTATCCGTTCACGCGTATCAGGCACAATACCTGAAACAGCAATCATCCTCGGCACCGGACTCGGAGCACTGGTTGACCACATTGACGACAAAACATATATTTCATATACCGAAATCCCGAACTTCCCGGTTTCGACTGTAGAAGGACACAGCGGAAACCTTATCTTCGGTCGTCTCGGACAGACACCGGTTCTTGCCATGCAGGGACGCTTCCATTACTACGAAGGCTACGACATGAAACAGGTCACGTTCCCTGTGAGAGTCTTCAAAGCGCTCGGCATCAAGCGCCTGTTTGTCAGCAACGCCGCCGGAGGAATGAACCGTGAATTTCAGGTCGGAGACATCATGGTAATAACCGACCACATCAACCTCTTCCCCGAAAACCCGTTGCGCGGACGCAACTACAACGAGCTTGGACCGCGGTTCCCCGCAATGACAGAAGCCTACAGCAAGCAACTTTGCGAAGCAGCCTTCAGATATGCCGAAGCCAATGGACTGCGCCTTATGAAAGGAGTATATGTAGGAACACCGGGACCGACATTTGAGACACCGGCCGAATATGAGTACTTCCGCATAATAGGCGGCGATGCCGTAGGCATGTCAACAGTTCCGGAAGTCATTGTAGCAAACCATGCAGGAATGGAAGTTTTCGGCGTTTCTGTCATAACTGACCTCGGCGGAAAAGACATAACCGAAGTACCTACCCACGAAGAAGTACAACTTGCCGCACAGGCCGCACAGCCACGCATGATGCAGCTCATCAAGGCGCTTGTTGCCCTCCGATGAAAATAACCTGCGACACCAGCGCTCACTTACATCATCGACATCCACTATCCAGTTACTTTCCGGTATGGAATCACCAAAACTGACAGAAATAAGCTCCCTTGGAGAATTCGGACTCATCGACCGGCTTACAGACGGAATAAAGGATCGGCACACCAACGCCACCACACTCACAGGCATAGGCGACGACTGCGCAGTCATGCGTTACCGCGACACCGATGTTCTTGTCTCGACCGACCTTCTGCTTGAGGGAGTGCACTTCGACCTGACCTACGTACCGCTCAAGCACCTCGGATACAAAGCCGTTGCCGTCAACCTCAGCGACATCTACGCAATGAACGGCACACCGCGGCAGATCACCGTATCACTTGGCATCTCACGGCGCTTCGCTGTCGAGCACATCGAGCAGCTTTACGAAGGCATCAGACTTGCATGTGAGATCTACGGTGTTGACCTCGTGGGAGGAGACACGACTTCATCGAGGCAGGGACTTGTCATAAGCGTCACTGCGATCGGAGAGGCCGCTCCCGACGACATTGTATATCGATCCGGAGCAAAAGACACCGACCTCATTTGCGTCAGCGGTGATCTTGGAGCCGCCTATATGGGACTGCAGTTGCTCGAGCGTGAAAAAGTCGCATCAGCAGGGCAAAAAGATTTCCTGCCTGATTTTGCCGGAAAAGAATACCTTGTCGAACGCCAGCTCAAACCAGAGCCGCGACGCGACATTGTCGAGGCACTGGCCAAAGCCGGCATCAGACCAACCGCGATGATGGACGTTTCCGACGGGCTGTCATCTGAGCTGCTGCATATATGCAAGGCATCAGGCACAGGATGCAGAATATACGAAGACCGCATCCCCATCGACTACCAGACCGCACTTATGGCCGAGGAGCTGGGGATGAATCTCGTTACAGCCGCCCTCAACGGAGGCGAAGACTACGAACTTCTGTTCACCGTGCCGCTCCACGACCACGACAGCATATCCGGCATTCCCGGTATCGCCGTTATAGGACACATCACACGCCCCGACCTCGGTTGCGCAATGATCACCCG
>JAIDKP010000050.1 GCA_029051445.1 Muribaculaceae bacterium
GTTGTGACCAAGACTCCTGTTGTCGATAAGGATGGTGAGCCAGTGCTCGACGAAGACGGCGAGCCGGTTGTGAATGAGACTGTCACTGTCGAGGACCGCTCGGCTTCGCGCTACTTCATGCTCTACAGCACCGACAAGGACAATGCGATCGGTGTTGCGAGTGCGGCCAACGCACAGGGTCCGTATGTTGACCACGGCTGCCTCATCAAGGCTTCTGATCTTGGTGCGACCACTCTTGCCGATCCTTTCATTGTAGCCTATGGCAATGATGACATCTACATGGGTTATACTACAAACGACGGCTCTTATGTCCGTAAGATCGAGTTCCCCTTCACGGTAAATGCCACCAGCTATGCCATGACTATCGACGCAACCGGTCTTCCCACGCTCGGCAACGCAGTGAAGGTTTCCGGTGCATCGTTCAGCAACATTGCGCTCTTCCGTGACAACGACGGTAACTACTTTATCTTCGGTGATGTCAACGGCGGTGTCAATTACGCTGTAGCATCAGCTCCCACAGGTCCCTACGGGTCGCTTCTGAGCGGTAACGGCGACACTTTCATCGAGGGTGGCAACGGTTATGAGAATGCATGCAATGTAATGCGCGTGTTTGCTTCGAGCAACGGCAACTACTATGTGGCCTATAACGCCACAAAGACCGAAACGCCGACTATGCCTTCAGGCTACTCGCGTCAGCCTATGATGCTCAATCCTTTCAAGATCTCGGGCGGCAAAGTGTCGGCTACTGTGACAGTGAATGAGGGTTGGACTTCCCCCCGCTTTGTAAAGTAAAATTGGCATTTTTCCCGATGTGTGGTTGATGCATCGGAGAACAACTGTCTTTCGCTCGCCTCCCCGGCTTTTGTCGGGGAGGTTTTTTTATTGTGGAAAAATCTGCCAATTTTAGGAAATTTTGACCAATTGGCTTAAATTGCTGAAAAACAAATAATTACCCCCCCCCTTAAGCATTTTTGTATTTTACATGTTTTAAAACATATGTAAGCTATTCGT
>JAIDKP010000051.1 GCA_029051445.1 Muribaculaceae bacterium
ACTGCAGACATTGTGAGATCCATATGAAATTGGAACGCCAGTCATCGCGGCAAGTCGTGGCCGACAGAGTGTTCATCAGCTGGCGTCCGGCTGTTGGCTCATCATTTGAAAGCCATGTATATGGAGCGACAAACTCATCGGTTGCCGATACAGCGTCGCAATAGTGGCTCAGAAGCCAGTTGTTGGAGTTGCCATACAGTCCCTGTTGCTCGGAATTGCCGATAGTGCCGTGATAGCATGAGTGAAGAAATCCGAGCGCATGGGAGTAGTCCGACATAGCATCCTGTATGCCAGGCTGCTCGACAGGCACGACATCCAGATAGTTGCATGAGATCAGCCCAACTGATGCCGTCACCGATGCAAATACGCCTAACAATATATTTCTTAATTTCATAACCGTCTTATTAAAGATTGAATTGAATGCCCATGTTCACCGTGCGTGAAAGCGGGTAGCTGTTCCAGTTGCTCAGTTCCGGATCCCACTCCTTGAACGGACTGAACGTAAGCAGATTTGCACCCGATATATAGATGCGTGCAAACTTAAGACTGAAACCGAGTTCCACATTGCGGAGACGCAGGAACGACCCATTGCGCATCCAGTATGTCGACGCGCGGTTGTTGTTGGATATATCGCCGGAAGTCAGTCCCAGACGAGGATATTTGGCATCGAAGTTGCCCTTTTCCTCATCGAAATAGTTATCGGCGATATATTGCCACAGGCCATAATTACCGTTACCCATACCCGACTGGAACGGATCAATTCCGTTGGTCATAATCGTGCGCATACCCGAGCCGGTGAAGAACAGACCGAAATCCCATTTCTTATACTGAACCGTACCGCCGAAACCATACATCAGACGCGGGGTTACACCTGTTTTCGATATCATCGTGCGGTCATCGTCATTGATCACACCATCGCCGTTAAGGTCACGATACTTGATATCACCGACCTTTACCGACGAACCGAACTGCTGCTCAGGACTGTTATCGATTTCCTCCTGAGTACGGAAAAGTCCTTCGGCGATCAAACCGATCTGCGTGTAGTTGTCATGCTGACGGCCTGTCTGCTTTGTCCAGGGATAAGGATAATCAGGTTCATCGACATTGACATACTTCGATGTCGTGTATGTTATCGTACCCTCAAACGACACATTCAGGTCTGGTGCCAGATTCTTGTTGTAGTGCACAGCAGCTTCGAGACCTCTTGAGTCGATTTTACCGCAGGCCGAGTAAGGTATGGCGAAACCATAGCCGAGACTCCACGGCCACGATGCGCGCTGCATGAGTATGTCATAACGCTGCTCATAGAAATAGTCGGCTTCGATCTGCAGGTCGCCCCAAAGATGCAGTTCGGCGCCGATGTCGAGCTTTTTCGACTTCTCCCAGCCTATACCGCGCAGAGCCTGGAAAGTGAGCAAAGGGCCACCGCCTGTGCCACCATTATAACCGAAGCCCGATGACGCACCCGATCCCCATGTCAGATAGTTGAGGTCATTGTTATGAATTTTGTCGATATACAGAAAATATGACCCAGATGGCTGCACAAGATCATCAGAGCCGGTCAGTCCGTATGAGCCGCGCAGCTTGAAATGTGTCACGACAGGCGACAGAGGTTCAAACCAGTCTTCGTTGCTCACGACCCAGCCAAGCGATCCGGCCGGGAAAAATCCGAAGCGGTCTGCTTTGGCCAGACGTTCGGTTCCGTTATATCCGAAATTGAACTCGGCGAGATATCTGTGATTGTAGTCATAAGTCACACGTCCCGAGAAACCCTGATTACGGTTTGGAAGCACACTGTTTCTGTACTCGCGCATGCGGTATATGCCCATCGCCGAGATCTCATGTCCGCTGAAATTACGCGTCCAGTTGAGGTTGGCCTGAAGTTCAAAAATCTGGTCGGAGTATTTGTTTATGTCCGATTCTGCGATATAATCAGTTCCACCGTTAGGATTTAGTCTGCGATAGGTGAACTGATCGGGAGTGGTGTTGAGATCATACGAGTCCGGATTGTCTACCGTGTAATAGTGCGGATCAATTGTCCGGGAGAAAGTCTGGTTTGACCAGCTGTTCCAGTTCACCCAGGCATTAAACTTCAGACCTTTGGTGATCATGCTGAGATCCTGATCGATCTTGATCACTGTATTGATCTTGTTTTCATTCTGCTGTCCGAAAGCCGAGTTGAGAGTCGCACGCGGATTCTGAAGCAGACGGTCGTCGGTAAGGATAGCCGAGCCATACATCCTGTGAGTTATGCCCTCCTGGTTGGGATAATACACCGGAAACTCTATAGGATTGGTAAACCTTACATAATTCCAGAAATCTCCGGCACTCTTGTTAGGATCCGTGCGCTGGCGTATGTAAGTGTTCATGTTCATCGAGATAGTAGTCGACGATGTCAGTTTGTACGAAAGGTTGTTCTGAAATGAATAAGTCAGGATGTTGATATTATTATTCCATGAGTGTAGTTTCTCAGTCTTGAAGTTACCGTCTTCATGCTGCACGTCAAGAGCCATGTAATACTTCACCTTATCGGCACCGCCGCTGACATTAATATTGGCTCTCTGGCGCATCGATGTGGTTTTAAACAGTTCGTCATACCAGTCAACATCAGGATAGAGATAAGGATTCTCATGCGATGCTGTACGTTCAATGGCAAGTTGTGAATACTTCGGTGTGACACCGGGAGTACGGGCAAGTTCGGCGGCATTATACACACGCATGTACGTTGCGCCGTCGGCAAACTTCGGTAGTCTGCTGAGCGTATTTATCGAATTTTCCACACTGATATTCAGCTTTGTCGGCGTATTGTAGGCACCGCCCTTGGTAGTAACTATCATCACGCCGTTTGCACCGCGGGCACCATAGATGGCTGTTGCCGACGCATCCTTCAGTATCGTGAAACTCTCGATGTTTTCAGCCGGAATGCGGTCGAGGTCACCGGTCGATATCTCCACGTCGTCGAGAAGGATAAGAGGCGTATTGCCGCCGCCAAACGTCGATATACCACGGATATAGAAGCTTGAGCCGCTGCCCGGCTCACCCGACGTCTGACGGGTGACAAGACCCGCCATTTTGCCTGCAAGAGCGTTGGAGATATTTGCCGTAGGCATCTTCAACTGTGCACCGGAAACCGATGACACCGAACCAGTCACTGCCACACGTTTCTGAGAGCCGCCGCCGACAACCACAACCTCCTCAAGCGAGTTCTCACTCGGTTGCATCGGTATAGTGATATCCGACAGTGAACCTACCGACACTTCTCTTTCCTGGTAGCCGATCATCGACACTACCAGCACCGGCTTCTTGCCGCTGACCGTAAGTCTGAATTTACCTTCCATGTCGCATGCCGTAGCGACTTTAGGGTCATTTTTGAGCCTTACTGTGGCACCCACAAGTGGCTCCTCGTCGTTGCCATCGACAACCACACCGGTGATTGT
>JAIDKP010000052.1 GCA_029051445.1 Muribaculaceae bacterium
TCACCGTGAAGTAAGCGTAACCTACTTATACTAATTTAGATATTAGGCAGAAGCCTGTGGTTGTCCCGAAAACGGGCATTCCATCGGTTTCTGCCTAAAATTCATACCTCAGCGACATACCGAAATGAAACAAGTAGGCGCAGAGGGGGGATGTATCGGGAGCAATACTAATAGTCTATTATTCTTTTCTTCCGGCTACGTATAGTTTTACGATATCTTCGTATTTATATGGTATATAGAGGCTTCCCTTGCGAAATGCAGAAGCTCCCTTATCATAAAGCTGTGACTTATCAGAGAGCAGTTCTACAAGAACCTCATCGTCAGAAAAAAAGGTGGAAAGCCACTCTCTGGTCTTGCCTTTTTTGAAAATAGAGAAAGGGATATGCACAAACAAACCGTCCTGCTTCTGATAAAAGAACGGACAGCTAAGTGAGGTTGATACCATAACTCTATCTTTCGACAGCTTGATTTCGGCGAAACAAGACCATAGATTGACATAATCTCCTGCTTCCTGAAGGACAAACCATTGTTTGGATGGCATACCTTTCTTGCTGTTGTGACCACAGTCTTGGTTATATTCACCGGTATTGGTGTCGATTGAACCATAAGTATGCCAGCACATCACCTGCTTATTGTCAGGAAATTTTGTAGGCCAGAATACTATATAGTCTATTGAGTCTCCTTTTATTTTTCTCTTTTGTCCATCAACCTTTACAGTCACTTCCTTGTCCCAGTTCTTCGGCGCCGAGAATTCTACCCCGGCATACTCATGTCCATTGAGCATCTTCACATTTGCAGTAAGCTTAGAGCCGGCACTTGCAGACAGCGAGCCGACAAAAGTCAAAGAGACAATGATGTAGCGGAGATATCTTAGCATAGTTATATAGGGGATCTTATTCTCTGAAATATCAGAGGAGCGGTTTCAGGAACTCGACTTCAAGAATATATACCGCAGCTCCGGCAAGATATCCAAGAAGTGCAGGTATTGATATTTTTTTCAGATACCATCCGAAATTGATTCTTTCAATTCCCATAGCGATTACACCAGCAGCCGAACCGATAATCAGTATGCTTCCACCTACACCGGCACAATAGCTCAGGAACTCCCAGAAACATCCGTCCACCACAAAGTGAGCCGCATAGCCTGTTGCAGCAGCGTCGGCGACAGGATACATACCCATTGCGGCAGCTACAAGCGGAACGTTGTCGACTATTGACGACAGTATGCCAAGCAGAATATTGATGATGTATACGCTGTGTACATTTGTATCGAGCCATTCGGCCATAGTAGCGAGAATGCCGGTGGCCTGAAGCACCGCTACTGCCATTAGTATGCCGAGAAAGAAAAGAATCGACGGCATATCGATACGCGATATCACCCGGGGGATGCGGTGTTCTTTGGCACGGTCAAGCATCTTCTTGCCATTGTAGAAACACTCGGTGAAAACCCATAGAACTCCAAGCACGAGCAACATGCCGATAAAAGGAGGAAGGTGTGTTATAGTCTTGAATACAGGCACAAAAATCAGGCCACAGATACCGAGAGTAAAAAGAGTAAGCTGCTCGCGGTGTGTACATGTATAGCTTGTAGTCGCTACAGAGGTTGATTTTGCCATTTCTCCGAGCCGTCCTTTGAGCTGGCGTGATATTATCACAAGAGGTACAATTAGAGCGACAAGACTTGGAAGCAGTACAAAAG
>JAIDKP010000053.1 GCA_029051445.1 Muribaculaceae bacterium
GTCTACAGAAGAACGCTTGATCTTGCAGGACTATATGGACAAAATAGCCCGCGAACTGCAACACCCGATAGACAAGTTCTCTAAATCGCTGATCATATCCAATATAGAAGTCATGTTGAATTACTGTATGCGCTTCTATGAACGTCAGTTTGTCACGCGTGAAGAACTGAACCACAACACCCTCGGCAAATTCGAGCAGCTGATTGACGATTATCTTGACAACGGACGCGGAGCAACCGACGGTGTCCCTACCGTAAAGTATTTCGCCGACAAGATATGCCTTTCATCCAACTATTTCGGCGACCTTGTAAAGCAGGAAACAGGTAAGACCGCACAGGAATATATACAGCTGAAAATGATAAACTACGCTAAAAACTCGTTGTTGAATCCGGCTCTGAGTACCAAACATATTGCAGAACTGCTCGGGTTCCAGCACCCACAGCACTTTATCCGCTTCTTCAAAAAACAAACCGGAAGCACTCCCCGCCAATATCAACAAATAATCAATTAGGACCAATATTGATATTGGAGCGTCAATTATGGTATCATGAAAAAAGAGGCTGTGCTCAGAGTGAACACAACCTCCTTTATCTTTTTATGCATCTTATTTGCGGATGCCAAGCTCTTTCTGAGCGATGATCGCGCGATAGCGGTTGATGTCGGTGCGGATCAGATAGTCAAGTAGACGACGACGCTTACCAACGAGCATCTTAAGAGTACGGGCTGTAACGTAGTCTTTGTGATTCTGCTTCAGGTGAGCAGTGAGATGAGCAATACGGGTAGAGAAGAGCGCGATCTGTGCCTCGGGGGACCCTGTGTCAGTCTTGCTCGTTCCGTACTTCTCGAAGATGGCTGTCTTTTCTTCAGGATTCAGTGCCATTTCCAGGGAATTGTTTAAGTTAGTTTATTAATTTCAGACTTCTCCGGAACCGGAAAAACAAGATCGCGGCCGTCACCGTTTCCGAAAAAGCGATGCAAATTTAGTGTTTTATTCCGAATCTGCAATGTCTTTTCACGATTATTATCAAGAATCTCGGCAAGAGTACTTGAAAGACATTCAGTTCTGCGATTTTGCCTGATCAGGCAGACGGAAATAGACCTTTCCGTCCTTATACTCCTCTGCTGCGATAAGAGTGGGCTTCGGAAGCTTCTCATAATAACGCGAGATTTCAATCTGCTCCCGATTTTCCGACACCTCCTCAAGGTTGTCATTCAGAGACGCAAACTCCTGGAGTTTCTGCTCCAGATCATGCTTCATCTCCGCTGCGATCTGATTGGCACGTTTTGCAATGATGCAGACGGTTTCATAAACATTGCCGGTATCGGCTGAAAGCTCGATCATGTCACGGGTGACAGTCGTGAGCGGGGCGTTTGTCTTTCTGTAATCCATTATTATGGTCTGAACTGTATTCTGTTCGGGTTGTTCTGTTGATTCCTAAAATTAATCAGTCGAGGCATATCTCGACGCTATCTTGAAAATATTGTCGGCTTCCTCTCTGAAAGGGCTTTCCGGATAGTTGTTGATAAAGCTGTAATACTCATCGACCACATCACGGAAACGGTCGCCCTTGCGCTCATCGACACTCATCGAAGCCTCCTGATACCGGGCCTTCAGTATGAGCATCTCAAGCTCCTCCTTATACTTTGAGTAGGGGTATTCCTTAATCGCATTCTGGGCAACGATAATAGCGCTCTCATAATTGTTGCCGCGATAGATACCCATGTTGTAATACAACTGGGCATTCTGCAGCTCCTTGAGAGTAAGCTTGTCCTGAAGCTCGAAAATCGCATTCTGGGCAATAGTGACTTTGTCGCTGCGCGGGAAATAGTCGAGAAAAGCCTGAAGCTCCTCTATCGCCTTGATCGTACCCGACTGGTCAAGCTGAGCTTCCGGAGAATCAAGGAAGTAACCGTAACCGGCATAAAATCTCGCAAGTTCTGTATATTTCCCCTTGGGAAAACGAGAGTAATAAGTCTGAAAATAGGAAGCGGCATCAAGATACTCCTTATTCTCATAATAGCTGAGTCCAAGAAGATAAAGAGCCTCCTCGCCTTTTTCAGAACCCTTCAGCATTGTCACGACATCTCCGAGAAGAGTGTAGGACTGTGAGAAATTCCCCTCTTCAAAGGCACGCTTGGCATATTGGAACTTCTCCTCGGGATCCTTACTTTTCAACACACGCTGGTACTCCCCACACCCTGAGAGGGAGGGCAGCACAAAGCACAAAAGCAATATTTTCAGGGCATTAAGCCCGATTTTATTCAGCATACTGATTCGCCAAAAGTCTTTCAAGCCACAAATATACAGCTTTTTTCTCAGCCGATTTCACTTTTTTGCATTTTTTTCGGGCCAAGCAAATCCCTGCAGTGAGATATAGTCAAAAAAATCCTCCGAGAATTTAACGGCATTGGCTTCCGGATAACGCACATCGGTGAACACATGAGCAAGCGAAGGCTTGCCGTTCTCCTCAACAAAAGCACGGTTGGCCGGAAGAGACTCTTTTTCGCTGTAAATTCGGTCTATGTCGTCTGCACCATAACGGTGATACACCTCATCGTGTATCAGTGCGTCAGCAGGAAGACGCTCCGCACCTTCCGACTTTACAGCCGGCCACCCTATTGCAAGCGTAACCACAGGCACGGTAAGCCTCGGAAGCTCAAGGATCTCCCCTATCCTCGACGCAGTATAGGTTGTTGTACCGAGATAGACACATCCGAGCCCGGCAAGTTCCGCGAGCGTGTTGAACTGCTGTGCAAAAATAACCGCATCAAGCATAGCGGCCGTGAAGCTCTCAAAGTTCTCAAAACCTGGTTTTGCGCCACGCTGCTCACACCATTGACTGAAACGGTTGAAATCGGCGACAAACGTCAGAAAAATACCGTTGCCGGTAGCAGCAGGCTGATTGAAATGAGCCGCGGCAAGTTCCTTTTTTATTTCCGGCTTGCGGGTGACTATCACACTATAGAGTTGCATACCGCCGGTAGTGGGAGCATGAGCTGCTTTTTTCACAAGTTCGGCGATAAGCTCCTGCGGCACCTCGCGTTCGGTAAATCTACGCTCTGTAGCACGGGCGGTCCAGTAGGACGATTCCAGAATATCTTTGTTCTCCATCTTCATTCAACTGTCATTTCATCGGCTGTGCAGAAGCCACAATATAATCCTTGACTTCCTGAAACAGACGCGTGGCAAACACAAACTCATTCAGAGCCTCATTCTCCGTCGTGAATATTTTATCCTTGTCACCGACCCACTCGCGGCGCCCTTTGTTCAGAAACACGATATTGTCACCGATTCCGAGCACCGAGTTCATGTCGTGGGTGTTGATCACCGTCGTTATATTGTATTCGTGAGTGATATCGCTCAGAAGCTCGTCAATCACAATCGAAGTCTTCGGGTCGAGACCGGAGTTTGGCTCGTCGCAAAAAAGATACTTAGGGTTCAGCGCAATCGCGCGTGCAATAGCCACACGCTTCTGCATGCCGCCCGATATCTCCGATGGAAACTTTTTCTCGGCTCCGCTGAGATTCACTCGTTCAATACAGAACATCGCACGTTCCATCATCTCGTCACGGCTCATATCTGAAAACATAACCAGAGGGAACAGCACATTGCCGAGCACTGTCTCGGAGTCAAAAAGTGCCGACCCCTGAAACAGCATACCGATTTCCTTGCGCAGTTCCTTTATCTGCTTTGAATTCATCTTCAGTGTGTCGCGACCGTCAAAAAGGATCTGCCCGCAGTCGGGACGGAGAAGCCCCACAACCGATTTCATAAGCACCGTCTTTCCCGAGCCGCTCTGACCGATAATCAGATTAGTCTTTCCGGTCTCGAAACGCGCACTCACATCCTTAAGGATCTGCTTTCCGTCAAACGATTTTGAAATATCGACAACCTCAATCATTGCAGCAGGAGTTTTGTGAGTATTACATCAAACAGAAGTATGAGTATCGAGCTGGTAACCACCGAGTCTGTACTGGCTTTTCCCACCTCGAGTGCGCCGCCTTTCACATAGTAGCCGAAATAACTTGCTACCGATGCGATTATAAAGGCAAAAAAGAACGATTTTATAAGACCGTACCACACATACCACTCCGTGAACATAGCCTGAAGACCATATGTATAACGGGCGACAGGAATCAGATCGGTGAAAGTGGCGACAAGCAGACCGCCGAACAATGCCGTGCCCATACAGAAGACAACAAGTATCGGCATAAAGAAAACAAATGCCACGACCTTGGGCAGAACAAGATAATTGCATGAATTGACACCCATTATCTCCAATGCATCTATCTGCTCCGTCACCCTCATTGTGCCTATCTCAGAAGCGATGTTACTTCCTACCTTGCCGGCAAGAATCAGACACAGGATTGAATTGGAGAACTCCAGCAGAACAATGTCGCGCGTTGCAAGACCGACTGTGTAGGACGGCATAAGCGGAGACGATGTATTGAGCTGCATCTGTATCGCACATACCGCACCTATAAAAATCGATATAATGATCACGAGCGGTATCGAATCTACTCCGAGTTTCGACACCTCTGTCACACAACGGCGGCCAAACACGCCCCATCTGTCGGGCAACGAGAAAGTCCTGCCTATAAACATACAATACTTACCTGTATTGGCAAGCCATTTATTCAATATCATAATATGCCTTAGAATACTATTGTCACAGCAAAGGTAATGAAAATTTGATCTTCATCCCGAAATTATGTAGTTTTGTGCAGATAAAGCGCCATAAAATCCAACTTCTCATGCTCATCATCGGTATTGCCGGAGGCACCGGTTCAGGAAAGACAACAGTTGTCAACCGCATTATACAGTCTCTCCCGACAGGAGAGGTCGCTGTTTTGCCTCAGGACTCCTACTATAAGGATCTCAGCCATCTGAAACCTGAAGATCGGCAGAAAATCAACTTCGACGAGCCGCAGGCGATAGAGTGGTCTCTGCTTGTGGAACAGCTATGCCGACTGAGAGAAGGAAAGACTGTCGAAATGCCGACATATTCCTATCTGACGTGCACACGCCAGAAAGAGACCGTGACCGTAAGGCCACGCGACGTTGTCATTGTCGAAGGCATACTTGTGCTGTGCGACCCTGTTCTACGGGAGATGATGGACATTAAATGTTTTGTCGATGCCGATGCCGACGAACGTCTTATACGAGTCATCTCGCGCGATTGCGTCGAGCGAGGACGCACACCGCAGATGGTCATCGAACGATACGAGCGGGTGCTAAAACCGATGCACTGCCAGTACATCGAGCCGTCGAAACGATTTGCCGACCTGATTATACCGCAGGGAGGTACCAACAAAGTAGCGATAGGACTGCTCACCGATTTCATCGAGGCAAGGCTGCGCAGGGCGCAATCATCTAACAATAGTTACTGATGGGAGTTATATTCAACATTAAAGAATCCGCAGAGACCAAGACCGATATTTCGGCTCCCGACTTTGTACCGGTCGACTCGCCGGGAGTGTCGGCCGACAGCGACGGGACACCTAAAGAAGATCCGTTTGAGGGGCGACGTGTGTTGCGCACCGAAAATCTTGTAAAGAAATACGGACAGCGCACAGTTGTAAACCATGTGTCTATCAATGTGCGTCAGGGAGAGATCGTAGGGCTGCTTGGTCCGAACGGGGCTGGAAAGACAACAACTTTCTACATGACCGTCGGACTCATAACACCCAACGAGGGACAGATATTTCTCGATGACCTCAACATCACAAAATTTCCGATCTACAAGCGCGCACAGAACGGAATCGGCTACCTCGCGCAGGAAGCATCCGTTTTCAGGAAACTCACTGTCGAGGACAACCTGCGGGCTGTTTTGCAGATGACCGGACTCACACCGGCCGAACAGCGCGACAAACTCGACAGTCTCATCGACGAGTTCAACCTCGGTCATGTGCGCCGGAACCTTGGCGAACGCCTTTCGGGAGGTGAACGGCGACGCACCGAGATCGCCAGGTGCCTTGCAATCAACCCCGACTTCATCATGCTCGATGAGCCGTTTGCAGGCGTAGACCCCATCAATGTCGAGGAAATTCAGGGAGTAGTCTACAACCTGAAGAAAAAAAACATCGGCATTCTCATCACCGACCACAACGCACAGGAGACACTGCGTATCACCGACCGCGCCTATCTCCTTTTTGAGGGAAAAATACTCTTTCAGGGCACAAGCGAGGAACTGTCGGTAAATCCTGTCGTACGTGAGAAATACCTCGGACGTGACTTCGTCTTCTACCGCAAAAAATTCGAATAAAACGATTCATCCACTCCCTTCATGCAGTCTGTATTCAGATTTAAGCAATTTGAGTTGAAGCATGGCGGAAGCGGCATGAAACTCACCACCGACAGCCTTCTGCTCGGAGCATGGGTCGAGCCGGCGATGCCGCCGCGTACCATTGTCGATGCCGGATCGGGATGCGGAATACTCGCTCTCATGTGCGCGCAGCGTTTCACCCAAGCGCGGATAACAGCAATCGACATAAGCCCCGACGCATTTGCCGAGTCGAGCGACAACTTCACCGCATCACCCTGGAGCGACCGGCTGAGTGCCGTAAACTCCGACATCGAGGCTTGGGCTGATAAGCATGACGACACTGTGGATCTCATCATCTGCAACCCGCCGTACTTCACCGAGACACTGCGCTCGCCCGATGCAGCCAGAGCCGATGCCAGGCACGCCGGAACATTAAGTGCCGAAAACATCATCGCGCTTGCAGCACGCCTGCTCTCGCCCGACGGTACCCTCGCCCTCGTAATACCGTATTCCCACATACCGCGCTTGTCTTTACCCGCATCACTTGCATCGCTACACATAACACGCATAGCCGAAGTCTCAGCCCGGTGTGGCAAAGATCCGTCGCTCGCGCTCATCCAGCTGTCCCACAAAGCTCCCGACAATGCACCCGTCACCGAGCTTATATACATACGCGACTCCGCAGGCGACTTCACCACAACATACCGCCGGCTCACACTACCCTTCCTTCTGTATGATAAAAAAGCATAACGCCCTAAATACCACAATCAGTCCTGCCATGGGACTCGGGCTTCTGGCCTGCATATTCATCCTTGCCTCAGTCATCACCTCGGTTATAGTGACGTTGCTCACATCCCGCATGAGCAATGCGGGCGCAGCTGTCCGCATCTCAATCGTGCTGCAGGACATTCTGATATTCATTCTCCCGGCAGTAGCCACCGCCGTTGTCATGACCCGTCTTCCCGCACGCTTCCTTAGCATCGACATTCCACCGCGATGGCGTTTGCTTCTCCTCGCAGTAATCTCACTCTTTGCCGCGTTTCCGCTTCTAAACTGCATCGTTGCATGGAACGAGGGAATACACCTGCCGGCCCAATATGCCGACATCGAAGCAAGTCTTCGGGAACTCGAGAATTCGGCCGCAGGCACATTAGACGGCATTATGAGCACTACATCGGTTCCGACATTAATCCTCTCCATCCTCATTGTAGGAATGCTTGCCGGACTCTCAGAGGAGCTGTTCTTCCGAGGCGCTCTTCAGAAGCTCATGACACTCACGCGCATCAATCCGCACGTAGCCATATGGCTAACCGCATTTATTTTCAGCGCAGTACATTTTCAGTTTTTCGGATTTGTCCCACGCATGATCCTCGGAGCCTACTTCGGCTACCTCGTCTGGTGGACACGCTGTCTCTGGATTCCTGTCATTGTGCATGCTCTGAACAACTCTACGGTAGTTGTGTCGAAATGGATCGAGGCACGGTCCGGACATGATTGCGGCATAGACACCATCGGTGCTGATCTGACAGGATCGGCCACCTCAGCGGCCGCTGTAGCGGTCAGCATCGTGCTCACCGCCTATCTGCTCTATACGATCAAACGAGAGTCAAAATGAACGAATTGACCGCAAACCAGCGCAAACTGCTTGCTACACTCTCCACTGCCAAAGGACGCAAATCCACCGGACTGTTTCTCGTCGAGGGAGTGCGTGCCGTCAGCGAGATGAACGCAGCCATGCCGGGAATGATGCGCGGGATTGTAGCTACGGCTGCATGGTGGGAAGAACATCCCGACTTTCCGCTGACCGACGGAGCTATACCCTATTACACAAAAAAAACAGACATAGAGCGCATATCCACGCTCTCCACTCCACAACCTGTTGTTGCGACATTCGAGATACCCGACAGGCAGATACCTCCCGATGCCGAACTGTCATCACAGCTCACTGTCGCGCTCGACTGCGTGCAGGATCCGGGCAATCTCGGCACAATCATACGCCTCTGCGACTGGTGGGGAGTACGTCATCTGTTCTGCTCGGCAGGCACCGTCGACTGCTACTCGCCTAAAGTCGTGCAATCGTCCATGGGAGCAGTCGGCCGCGTCTCTGT
>JAIDKP010000054.1 GCA_029051445.1 Muribaculaceae bacterium
TCCTACCGACAGACTGGCCTTGAAAGGTGGCAGTTGCTGTGCTATTCTGGCAAACTCTATCCGCTGGGTCACTATGGAAGAGTCGGCTGTGGCGCTTGCCAGAGTTATTCTTTTCAGCAGGGAGTCGAGACTGAGTCGGCTGTCGATGTTCAGTCTCAGATCCTGATTGGTGAGTCGGGCGTGTGTCGACTCGGTATTGGCGTTGAAATCCAGTCCGATGTTATTAGTCCCGAACACGGTTTCATCCATTATAACCTCAAGACTCGGGATATTGAGTCTCGCATCTATAAGCATGGAGTCCGGGTTGAAACTTGCATTGCCGTCAAAACTGAGTCGTCCGCCCAAAGGAGTCGGAGACATGTTGAGTTGTTTGAGATCGAAATCATTGATCGATCCGCTGAAATTCCATTTGTAGTCGGGGCCGGTTACATTGCCGTTGGCATCGATGGAAATGTCGGCGCCTTTCACCGGAGACTTGAGCGACACATTGGCAATGCCGTTACTAAGTGTGATATTGCCGTGAATATCACTGTAGGCAGTTTTATTGTATACAACATGTTGCAGGTTGATATGTCCTGTCATGTCGGCGCTTTCTGCAAGAGGGTTAAACTTCTTTCCGCTTGCAGTCACCGATACCGACAGATTCTCTATGCCGATGGCAGGCATGAAAGCCTGAATAGGAAACTGGCGGGTATTGATCTCTGCACTATATACTTCAGGGCCTATGTTGACCTCGCCGTCAAATGCTATAACACCGCTGTCCGAAAGAACTTTTATATCCGACGATATTGTGCCGCGTCTCATTTTCATATGGCCGCGAAGACTCATAGGGTGTAATGTGACACCCTTGCCGAGTTTGGCTTCGACAATCGACGGTTTGATGAGTTTTGTATTGGTCAGTCGCCCGTTGATATTCAGATCTCCGGTAAGTGAGCCGATGCCTTGGTCAAACCCAGAGGCGTTGCCGTCAGCCTTGATTTCCAGAAGTCGTGTAAGACTGATGTCGGCTTTCTTGACAATGATTCCCGCCATAGTTCCGGTAGCGCTGATGTCGGCTTTAAGCTCGGTTGCAGTGGGGAGTTGCATCAATATGTCACTGGCCGATGGAAATGCCATGCCGATGTCCGACATTGCGAATCTTGATGATATGTCGGCGCTTATCGGGCAGTCGACAGCTCTTTTTCCTGTCCCGGTGAGTCCCATCATGGCGTCAAGACTGACTTCCGATGCGTTGGTGCGTATTTTCATTCCCTTGGCCGACATGATACCGTCTGCGATTTCAAAAAGACCGGTTGCTTCAAGTCTGAGTCCGCTGCGCTCAGTCGCCTCAAACTTTTTTAGAGGAATTTCTATCGATGCTCCTCGGTTGTAGAAAGAGTCGACGACAATGGCGATATCGGTAGCCTCTATGTAGTCCATGTCAAAACCACGGGATGGTGCGGCACCGTTTAATGCATATTTTGCTCGCTTCCCCTCGAGTCTGATATTGGTGGCTCTCACTGTCCACATAAGTGAATCGGCTGTTGTGGATGTATCGGTCGGTACAGCTTCAGTAAGGCTGTCTGTAGGGGAATAAATATACGAGGCGTCGACACCGGTTACATCAAGCGAATGTGCCTCGATTTCGCGGTTATTGAGATTTACATGACCTTCTGTCAGAACTATATCGCCTACTTCGGCATTGAGTGAGTCGATTGTAGGGGGAAGCTGCATGTGATATTTTAGCTTCCTGAGCTCAAGGCGTTCGGCTACGATGTCGAGTGGCATTCCGGGCGATGCGACGGTGTCTGTTGCAGTTGTGTCGTTCTCTGAAATCAATAAAGTGACATCGGCTCCGTCGATCAGGCCGTCGCCGATTTTCACTTCCCCGCTTTTAAGACCAAACTCTATGTCTGTGGTTTTAAAGTCATTGACTGCTGCGTTCATGTACAGAGATGAGTCTGGCGTACCCATCCTGAATTTTACCTCAGAAAGTTTTATGCCGTCTGATTTCAAATCTCCTTTTATTAGTGGCAGTAAAGCGATGCCTCCGTCAAGCTCACTGATTGCGATCTCCATGTCTCCGGGCAGCGATGCCATTATCTGCTCTCCCGATATGTTGGCCGGGAATTTAAGGCGGAGCCGTCCGTATCCTACATGCATCCCGCTTCCGCTGTTGTTGAGGGTGTTTACTGCTTTTCGGAATATGATGTCCTGACAAACAGGAGTATATAGCGCGGCAACAACCAGAATTACAAGTATGGCAATGCATGCAGTTGTCCATAACAGCAGGCGCATAAGTGTAAGTGAAATCTTTTTCATATCTGAATGTTGCCCATCGGTTTTATACCCTGGGTTTATGCCAGGGCTTCTGTGTTGAAACGTCTTTAACTTAAATAACAAAAAAACACTTGTGAGGTTTATGAAATGTATCTGTAAAGTGCGTGGAAGTCTTTTTTGCGGCCGAAGCATACAAGCAGATCATTGTCACCGACTTTCTGATCAGAATTTCCGAGATCAATTAACTCGGCATCGCTGACGCTTATTCCGAGCATGTTGGTCTTTTGTTTCGGACGGGTTGCTGCTACAAGTTTTAGACCGCAGAGACCTTCCTCTGTCAGCTTGGAGTAAAGTGTTCCTATGGTGAACGATGGTGCTTTAAACCGCATCACATAACTGTCATTGTCGATCTTCATTGACTTCACATCTGTGCCGAGACCAAGTTCGCTTACAAGATCACTTGCGGCACGCTGCTCGGGTTTAAGTATGCGTTGCACATGCAATCCCTCGAGTATCGATTGATGAAGTGGATCAATTGCGCGGGCATAGATACATTTTACTTCATGCTTTTTAAGGATCGCCACGGTTTTGATGCTTGCGCCGAAGTTTTCTCCGATGGCAACGATGGCGATATCGATATTGTTCAGGGGCAACACTCCAAGTGATGTCTCGTCTGTTGAATCGACTATGTAGGCGGTCGAGATATAATCCTTGATCGCCTCGACATTAGATGCCCTTATATCGGCTCCGATAACTTCGGCTCCCATATCTGTTAGATCTGTCGCAAGGTTGGATCCGTATATTCCAAGTCCGATTATTAGATATCTCATCAGCTGATTATTATGTTGTCGTATGGATAGATCTGAGTGTCGGATCTGGACTCTGTCCCTATGATCGACAGAAGGGATATGATGCCGACACGCCCGACAAACATGGCAGTGCAGATCACGATCTTGGAGGCTGCACAGAGTTTGGCGGTGATTCCGAGAGATGAACCGACCGTAAACAGAGCTGATGCGGTCTCAAATATGACTGCTTTTGCAGGCAGAGCCGGTTCAAGCCAAAGCATTGTCAGTGCATACATAGAAAACGACAGTATGGATATTCCTATAACTGCATTTGCGCGCTTGACGGAGCCTGATGTTATTGTCCGGTCGTATGCGGTTACATGTTTTCGTCCGAGTATAACTGATCTTAAGCTTAGAATCATGGTGGCGAATGTGTTTACTTTAATTCCTCCTGCAGTAGATTGTGATGCTCCTCCGATCCACATAAGAAACATCATGAGCATTAATGTGACAGGAAGGAAATCGACCGGATTCACAGAACTGAATCCTGAACTGCGTGGAACGCTTGAATTGAAGAATGCCTGTGCGATTTTCTGCCATAGGGTCATGCCGCGCAGTGTATTGTTCCATTCAAAAGCCAGAAATATGCCAACTGTGAATACTACAATCAGGCCGGAAGCTAAAAGCACGACTTTAGTGTTTATGTCGTAGATGTGGATGCGCTTGTGGGCTTGCTTCTTACCTGTCAGACGATCGGTCAGACGTCTCATGTAGGATTGTATTATATCCTTGAAGTTGACCAGTGTTGGAAATCCTATACCTCCGGCAAATACCAGTATTGTTGTTAAAATATATATGCTTTGGTTGGATGACATGAGCGATGGGGTGCCGAGACCTCCCTCTACCCACGTGAATCCGGCATTGCAGAATGCAGAAAGCGACTGAAATCCGGAAAAAATCACTCTGTCTTCGATAGTGCTGAGCGGGAAGTCTTCTGGAAGTGTAAGGTATATTCCGACTGCGCCGATGATCTCTATGGTCACAGTGAAAACAAAGATATAGAGCAATGTCGGCAACAACGCGCTTGCGGTTTTGCTGTAGATCATATCCTTTACCATCAGTTGGGAATAGATGGATGTATTGCCGCTGAAAAAGAGGGCGAAAAAGCTGGTGAACGTCATCACTCCGAGTGCTCCGATCTGTAGCAGGATGGACAGAATGAGAACACCGAACGGCGTAAATACCTGTGAGATATCTACTGTTGTAAGACCGGTTATACAAACTGCGCTGGTAGCCACAAACAGTGCGTCGACATAGTTGATCCCTTCTGTTACTGTGCATCGCGGCAGCATTAGAAGAAATGAGCCGATGATAATGAAAAAAAGGAAACTTGCCGACATCAGTAACGACGGGTTGGTTCTGCGTCCTATGGCTTTGATCAGGCCGTAGGAAACCTCAAGCAATGAGTATAATGTCAATACACCGAATAAAAAGACAGGACTGTACACAATGCGGTCAAGATATGGAATCCATGTAGAT
Source organism: Muribaculaceae bacterium (assembly GCA_029051445.1). Taxonomy (GTDB): domain Bacteria; phylum Bacteroidota; class Bacteroidia; order Bacteroidales; family Muribaculaceae; genus JAFLTL01. The sequence continues at coordinate 4,587 of JAIDKP010000054.1, forward strand.
GCCTGACGAGGGTAGATGAGTGTGAGTGTAATGACAAGTACCAGAATGTCCATCGTCCATTTGATCGGCTGATTGCTTCTTTTTGTGTCAGCAAAAAACAGCAGAAGGTTGTAGATGATGTTGATTGAAAATACACATTGGCAAATGTGTATGAGCTTTAGGAGTATATGTTGGCTTGATTGTGGATGGTGGAAGCCCTGGTAAAGGATTATTATCACAAGACATGCTGTCGCGGCTGTGAAATTGAGAATTTCTCCGGCTTTACCTATACGGCGTAACGGCTCCATAAATCTGGTCCTGAAGCGATTGAAGCGATTGCCGATTTTCTGCCGCAACGCGATTGCCTTTATATATATGCCGTTCACTTTATATGTTGAAACATGTGTCGGAAAGCGACATAGGTATTAGCCATGACCAATACCTGTGTCTGATATTTATAACGGCAATCCTTATGATTATGTTGAGTGAGAGAGGTAGTTAAAGGCTTGGTATCTCAAGCCACTTACATGATTTGTGGTGCTTCTGTATATATCTCTGTAGAAATCCTTTGGTATCAGGCACAATTACACTGTCATTGTCAAAGTGAGTGTTGTAAAGCAGATGGCTGACTGCCATTTTTCTGCTTGCCAGCGCTTCAAGTGACAGCACTGTGTGGTTTATTGATCCGAGTATGCCGTTGGTGACAAGTGCTACCGGCATGTTGCGCGTATGAGGGTAGTCGATTGTAAGAAAATCGTCGGTTATTGGCACCATAAGACCTCCGGCGCCTTCAACGAGTACTATATCATAGCGTTGTGATAACTTGTCGATCGCAGAGTCAATTGCGTCGAGATTGATCTCGCGGTTGTCAATGCGGGCTGCAAGTTGTGGTGAAGCCGGATAGTTGAATACCTGAGGGTATGTAAGTCCTTCGGTGTCTTCCGGTAGTGGTATGCCCATGATGCGGCGGTGTATGTCGATATCAATCGACTTGCCGTCGGGTTGGCCGGTCTGTATGAACTTCAATGTAGCGACACGTTTACCCTCAGCTATAAGTTCTTTTGCAAGCCATCCGGTTGCATAGCTTTTGCCTGCGTCAGTATCGATTCCCGATACGAAAACAACGTTATCTTTCATTTCTTCAAGACTAAATACAACGGGGTGAATGTCAGTCGGCAGTTGCCGCTGTTCATAAGTGCTTTAAGAGCTGCGTAGCGATTGTGTCCCGATGTGTGCGTAAGGGCGTTTACACCGGTCTTTTTAAGATGGTTAATCATATCGCGGCCGCTGTTGAACTCAATTGTCATGGTCTCGCTTTCGATTCTCTCTATTTCAAGGCCTGCGGCCGATGCGATATGCCGCCAGTCATCGCACGACAGATAGGGGAGTGATATGCCGCCGTTGGCACTGTCAAGTTCTTTCAGATTGCCCGGACCGAATGTCGACAAGACTATGGAGCCGCCTTTCCTCAGCACTCTGTATGCCTGTTGCAGGAATCTCAGCGGAGAGTGGAACCATTGTACGGAGTTCGCGCTAATGATTGCGTCAAAACTCTCGTTGGGCAGCCGGCGTATTTCTGTTTCGGCATCTCCATGTATGAATCGGCCTTCGCAGCCTTCTGGCGCTATATTTGTCAGATCGATCCATGTAAGTCTCGCTTCTGGTATGCGTCTTGTGATTTCTCGGGATAGTGTCCCGCTTCCCGGCCCGATTTCAAGAATCTCGGTTGTTGACGACGGAATGTTCCATATGTCGGTCAGATGTCTGGCTGCTTTTGTCTGAACCTCAGCATTTTCGTCATATGTGTTGAGGCTTGCGCTGAATTGCTGTTCGATTAGCGCCTTGTCTCTTATGCATGTGCTTATTATGTGCTGAAAATCGGGAAGATGGCTGCCTGCGATGCAGGTGGTTGCTGTCGGACTGTTATTCCATGCATGCACCATGTTTGTGGCCGGAAAAATCATGTCCCTTTCCGAGATGAAAGCCCGGTCCCAGATAACTCCGTTCTGTCGGGCAACAACTTCATTACTCGGCTGGAATGTCTCAAGTTGTCTTTTAAGCGAGTCTATGTTGTCGGCTCCCTCTTGTAAAACGGTTTTGAACTCTCTGAACCGGACACCTCCTCCGCATATCCGTCGCTGAAAGCTGCTGAGTGAGTCTTCCGATAGTCCCGACAAGGTAGCCGCAAAGATGTCCTTGGGAATACCTAAGGCATCATCTACAGGATGCGTAGTGCCGTTTACTGCTATCGCGCAGTTGATGTTCAGTTCGTCGGGGAGCTTCTGATAGATGCGGTCAAAGCATGCTACTCCAAAACTCCATGCTATCACAATTGTCTCGTCGTAATAGCGCATGTTTGCAAATATGCCTGTCGACAGATCCGCATAGTCCCACACGACAGCGACATCATATTTAGCCGGGTAGGTGTATCCGGTAAACAGATGCCAGTCAACCGACCATCCGGAAAAAATGAGAAGCAGACGTTTGGAGTCGGAGTATTGTTTTAGCCAGTGGAGCTTCATTGTTTCTTTTTTAAGCAGGCTCTTTATGCAAACACAGATATCAGAGCACGGTTTAGACTGTCAATGTCTTCATCGGTCATTGCAGCCGACAGGCTGAACCGTAATCGCTCTGTGCCGGCTGGTACAGTTGGTGTTCTTATTGCCAGAACCTTTATATTCTCTTCAAGCAGCCTCTTAGACAGTTTGACAGCTTTGGAGGCATCGCCGATAATAAGAGGCTGTATGTGACTTGCTTCTTGTTTGTCAGGGCATAAAGGCGACAGCACATCAGCCAGTCTTGCCGACAGATGTCTGAGATGCATGCGTCTGCTCTCAAGTGCGGGAAGCATCTCCACGATTCTGCGGGTCCATGCCATTTGCAGCGGGGGTAGGGCAGTCGAGAATATCAGACTCCGGCATCTGTTTACAAGCAATTTTTTCAGGATCGGTGATATGACTGCAAACGCTCCCATGGATGCTGTGGCTTTTCCGAAAGTGCCCACCACGATGTCCCATAATTCGGGCGAAGAACTCCCTTGTGCGAGTCCCAGCCCATCGGGACCTTCGACACCAAAAGCGTGCGCCTCGTCAAGATACAGTATAATTCCCTCGTATGCCTTTTTTATCTCGAGCAGTCTTTCAAGATCGGCTCTGTCACCGTCCATGCTGTAGACGCTTTCTACAACCACAATAAACGTGCTGTATTTGTCGCGGTTGTTCCTGATTATTCGTTCAAGTGCATCGAGATCGTTATGCGGAAAACGGCGGAAATCACATCTCGACAGCATAATCCCGTCGATAAGACTCGCATGCACAAGCTTGTCGGCGACAATCAGCGTCGACTTGTCGGCAATGGCCGCCGGAATACCCGAATTGGCATGATATCCGCTGTTGAAAAGCAATACCTCCCTCTCATAGCCATACATCTTTTGCAGGCATTGCTCGAGCGCTGTATGATGTTTTTGTGTTGCTGCCAGTAGGCGCGATGCCGATGATGAGAGAAACATGCTCTCATCGTCCGCGGCTTGTCTCAGAAACTCGGCTCTGATATTGTTGTCGGTCGCGAGTCCCAGATAGTCATTGGTTGAGAAATCAAGATAGAGATATTCTCTGCCTGTTGTGTCATCCGGGATATGGCGTAGATTTCCTTTGGCAGCGATCTCCGCTAAAACAGTTTCAGGCTTCATTAAATTCCCGCAATATTGTAATCATGTTACGGCACAAGGTGCGCAGATCCTCGTCGCTTATCACGTATGGTGGCATGATATAGACATTCCTCCCGAACGGCCGTACCC
>JAIDKP010000055.1 GCA_029051445.1 Muribaculaceae bacterium
GCAAGATTCAGCCCTCCATGCAGACTGCGCAGCGTCAGTAGCGTGTCGGCATCGGCCGGGAGTCGGTCACGCACATCAGGGTCGAGACGGTCAAGTGCCCCCGACACAAGAGTCAGGGAGTCAATATCTACACTCAATCGAGGAAAAGTGCTCCAGAAAGTCAGCTCGATACGCTTGGCTGTCACAGATCCGTCGATGTAGTCCGACGAATATCGTGAGACAAGAGTCGTGAGGCGCTCGGGCGAAAGCACGACAACAACGGTCGTCAGCAGCCCGGCGACAAGCAGAATCACAACTGCCAAAGCAGCAGCCGCAATCCTTACACATTTCCTCAGCAACAGACGCGAGCTCCGCACCTGTGGCTTGCCATCAGCATCCTTTTCCATACCCCTTTTCTTCACCAAATAATCACAGACCTGTCGCCGTCACATGAAAGCAGCCCTGCTTGCGCTCATATTTCACATAGCAGCGCCCACGATCACGCATATCTTTCATGACCTCTCCAAGAAGATTTTTCATATCCTCCTGAGTCCGCGGGACAGTCACTGAGTCACATATAAACTTTGAATAACTTATATCAAACGTAGTGCCGAAAATGTGTGCCGAGGTCGATGTGGCATTGCGGTTGACACGGCGAAGACGCGAGACACTTTCGTCGGTGCGCAATACCGATGTCACCTTGATCCTGTAACTTCCGCCACCACGCGAGTCGAGCGAGTCGATGAATGCGGCACCGATATCACGCAGAAGCGCCTCTGCTTCAGGCACGAGATAAGGCAACGAATGAGTCAGATTGTCAAGATAATATTCTCGGCAACTTTCCAGACGCACAAGCGGGCGTACGGCATTCCATGCACTTTCGAGCGATCCGATCGGACTGATACCGATCGCTCCGGCAGCTTCGAGATGACGGTAGTTGCTGTCGTTGAAGACGCGGCCGAGGTTGCCGCCGACAGAGTTTATCTTCATCTTCACGCCCCCGGGAGGCATCGAGTCGTAGTGCGCAGTAAACGGATTGGCCGGCGTCTCGCCGGCAAGCATCATGTCGATCTCCGCATCGGCATCGCGTCCGGCTTTGTCACCACGTCCGCATCCCGTAATCGCAAGTATGCCCGCAGCGGCGGCTATCGTAGCTAAAATACTTCTCATCGGCATCTGTCGAATAGATTGCGGCATGCGTCTCCGAGCAAGTCAAGCACGAGCTCAAACCCCTCGGCACCTTCATAGTAGGGGTCGGGGATATGATCGTAACGCGTGGCCATCGACACAAACTCTCCCATCCCCACAATCTTCCGCTCGGCCTCGAGAGTCGGGGCAAGATCGCGCAGATCGGCAAGATTGGATGCGTCCATGCCGACAATCATGTCAAAATCGTCGAAGTCCGACGGCCTTACCTGGCGGCAACGCTGCCCTGTCAGGTCAATGCCGCGGCGCCGCGCATGCACACACATGCGCCGGTCGGGCTGCTGACCCACATGCCAGCCCCCTATGCCGGCGGAATCGATAATCCAGTCACCGGCCACACCCTCGCTCTCGACGATCTCGCGCATGATGCCCTCGGCCGCAGGCGAACGGCATATATTGCCGAGGCACACAAATAGAATTTTAATTTTCTCTTTGTTTTTCAAAGAGTTAATCAGCTCTATTGTTTTATGGTTTACATTGTGGTTTACCATTTGGACGCCATTTTAAATAGCCTTGAAGGTGTGTCAAAACAGTCTTTGGGCGTACTATCGCACGCCCACAGACCGGATATAATATCTCCCAGGTCAGAAACCATTTTGACACAGCCTCACGGTATCATTTCTTGTAAACTTTCAGGTTTGTAACCTTGCTGTTGAACTGCCCGGCCTTCTGCAACGGGAACACAAGCGTGCGCACGTAGTTCATCTTGGCTTTTCCCTCCTCGCCAAAATAGCGCTTCTCAATATTCAGTTCCTCGACAACTTTTCCGTTGATCAACAGCCGTGTAGCCTTGCTGTCACCCTCAATGCCGATATTCACACGCTCACCATCGTGAATGCGGTGACTGAATGTGTTGAGATAGCCGTCGCGTGCAAATCCCAGCATTCCACGCACAGGATCGGCGAGATAGAACACCGCGTCGGGCGAGCTGAACAGCACCGTATTCTTCGCCTCTGTGGCACCGTCGACATCGAATGTCACCTTATAGTCATAGCCGATCTCACGATGCGGCGTCTCGCTTCCGGGAGCGACAACATCCTGCTCGTACACCAGGCCGGGATCACCTGCTATGCGTCCTGCTTGATTGACTCCGGGTGCCTCGCTCAGCAGAAGACGGTTGCGGTCAAACTCATCGAAAGGCAACGACACATTAACTCCCGACCATGTCTTCGCAGCAAGCGTCTGCAAAGCCGGGAACACACGGTGATGCACATCTTTAGTCGATATGCCGTTGCCGACATGATCGTTCCACACGGCAAACATGCCGCCCAGCACCGACGGATCCCGCTCCTCAAACACCTCGTCGCCAATATGGGCCGGAGTCCAGTTGTCATACAAATAGCGAGTATTCAGATAGTCATAGTAGTAACCGGCAGCCGGAACAATATAAACCATTCCGTCGGGAATACTGATGAGCTTGTAGCCCTGTTTCACCATCTCACCGGGTTTGGCATAGCCGTTGTACCATGCGCTCATAATGACATCCTCCGACTTGACCGGGGTAGTGCCGTCGGCATGAGTCAGCGCACCCCATACACAAGCCTGCTTGCCGAAGCTCTCGACATAACGTATGTAATAGTCGGTGAAAGCACGGAACTTCTCGACAACATCCTTGTTCTTGTTTGAATACTCGTCTGTGCCGATATGCACCTTCTTGCCACGGAACACCGGCTCGTCACCCTCGAGATATTCCTTGAAAAGACCATCCATAAATTTGTAGGTCTCAGGATTAAACAGGTCGAGATGATCCATCCCGTACTCACTGCTGCCTATCTCCGGCTTATAATGGGTAAACGCCAGAGTATGAGCCGGAGCATCTATTTCGGGAATAATCTCCACAAACCGGTTTTCAGCCAGCTTCTGCAGATCGATGAATTCGGCTTTGGTATAATAGCCGTCTTCGGCCGCCAGACCCGGATAGGTCTCCGACTCCAGACGAAACGCCGCGTAAGTCTTATCCCAGTCATCCTGGAAATACTGCTTGAAACCGTTATCGTTAAGGTGTACCTGCAGCGTGTTCATCTTGTAGTATGCCATGATCTTCACATAGTCCTGAAGAAACGGCATAGGGATAAACTTGCGTCCGCAGTCTATCATGAAACCACGCACAGCATAGTCGGGAAAATCGCGTATGACACCTTTGGGCAGACTGTGGTTGGCCGACTGCTCGGCAATCTGCAGAAGCGTTCGCGTACCCCAGTAGATACCGGCCGGTTCCGGAGCCGTGAGCCGCACGCGATCCGACACCTTCACGCTGTAGCCCTCTTCGCCGAGTTTCTTGTCGGGCTGCATGGCAAATACAATGTCACCTGAGCCGCCTTTACCCTGGCAGACTTCCAGTTTTTGTCCGAACATTGTTTCATAGTCTTCGGCAAAAAGACGCGCGATGCGAAGCAGCTCCTGATCGCCGTCGGGACATACGATCCT
>JAIDKP010000056.1 GCA_029051445.1 Muribaculaceae bacterium
CACCAAGTGGGGACCAGGATGCATGATGATCATACTGTTGCTCATGTTTGTAGGAGGATGTGCGGGATCAACATCAGGAGGAGCCAAACTCGACCGTATGCTCACTGTCAACCGTTTCCTGCGCAACGAGATCTACCGCTTCATTCACCCAAATGTGGTCAAAGGCGTTTCGATCTCAGGTCGTGTGCTTTCTGCCGACATAATAAACAAGACCGTAGCCTTCATACTCATATACATCGGCATTATCATCGGAGGATCACTCGCTTTGTCGGCTCTCGGCCTACCCTACATGGACGCATTCTACACTTCGATATCCTGTACCGGAAACACTGGACTTGGCGGAGAGTATGTGGCGGTTCCCGACATTGGAAAATGGATATTGTCATTCCTCATGCTCACCGGACGTCTTGAAATATACTCCGTAATTGTATTGTTTTCAAAGACCTTCTGGAAAATATAGTCTTCAGGGTGAAACTTTAAGACACGTATCAGCGTCAAACCTTGCAGTCAGCCTTATTATCAATCACATTTAAACCAACACGACAACGATCAAAGACTCATGAATATACTTGAGATCAAAAATGTTTCAAAAAGCTACAGCGGTCATCAGGCATTGTCCGATATATCGCTGAACGTGCCTGAAGGTTGTGTCTACGGTCTGCTCGGACCAAACGGTGCCGGAAAAACGACGCTGCTGCGCATAATAAACCACATCACGGCTCCCGACACAGGATCTGTGACATTCAACGGGCACACACTCAATGCCGAGGACGTAAACGACATTGGTTACCTGCCCGAAGAGCGGGGACTATACAAAAAAATGAAAGTCGGCGATCAGGCACTCTTTTTCGCCAGACTCAAAGGACTGAGCAAAGCCGAAGCAACACGCCGTCTGCATGAATGGTTCACAAGATTCGGCATCATGGACTGGTGGGGCAAGAAAGTGGAAGAACTGTCGAAAGGCATGGCACAGAAAGTGCAGTTCATTATCACGGTACTGCATCAGCCCAGACTTCTCATTTTCGACGAGCCGTTCTCAGGATTTGACCCGATCAACGCCAACCTGCTCAAGGAAGAGATATTGCGCCTGCGCGACAACGGATCGACAATCATATTCTCGACCCACAACATGGAGAGCGTCGAGAAAGTATGCGACCACATCACACTCATCGACCGCTCGCACAACATACTGACCGGACGCGTTTCCGACATTCGCAGCGAAGCCGGCAAAGGACGCCTCTCGCTCACATTCCGGGGATCTGACAACGGACTTATCGACGCACTGCGCCCCTTGGTCGAACCTCAATCATTACACCGGTCCGGGACCACTGATCCCGAGGTCACACGCATCAGAATGAAAATGCTGCCTGAGACCTCAGTCTCAAGAATTATCGACACGGCAAACCGCCTTGTAGATATCGACTCGTTCAACCGCGACCTGCCTTCAATGAACGAGATCTTCATTGATGCCGTAAACCGCCACAATCTGCCTTTGCTGCCCGATTCCGGCGATAAGCAAAATTCAATCAACTGACCGACATACAGCCATGCATAGATTCTTTATAGTCGTACAACGCGAATACATGGAAAGGGTTTCAAAGAAATCCTTTATCATCTCGACACTGCTGATGCCGCTGCTCATGGTGGCACTCATGGTAGCCCCCATACTCATCCAGAAAGCAACAACACCCGAAACCATAACCATAGGAGTGGCCGACACTTCCGGAAAAATTTTCCCGAGGCTAAAATCGGGTGAGAGCGTAAAATTTGTGGAGATGACCGATGCACCTGCATCTTCAGACCGATTCTGCAACGACAGCATAGACGGATATCTTGTTATCACCGCCGACATATTGTCGAAGGGCGCATCGGAGCGCATAGACCTGATACTCAACACTACAAGCAACATCCAGTTTGAAAGCGAAGTCACATCGCAGATCAACGACGCTATCGAGACCGAGCGCCTGCTCGAATACAACATCAGCAACCTGCCATCAATACTCGACAACGTTCGCAGCGATGTCTCGCTCAACCTCATACGCACCGACAAAGACGACAGCGACTCAATGCCGACTGAATTCAGCGCCATACTCGGCATCATCATGAGCATGCTGCTGTATGTATTCCTGCTGCTCTATGGAATACAGGTGATGCAGAGTATCGTTGAGGAAAAATCCAATCGCGTGCTCGAGGTCATTGTCTCATCGATACGCCCCACACAACTGCTTACAGGTAAGATAGCCGGCATAGGCCTCGTTGCCATTACCCAGATTCTCATCTGGGCCGTATGTCTGCTCATACTGTCTGTCGCAGTGCTTCCGGCGATAATGTCGCCCGACATGCTGGCCGATGTGCAGGCGATGCAGGCCGGAGCACAGATAGCCGACACTGCAGATATAGAACTTGTCGGCGCAATAGCCACTGTCACCAATCCGGCATTTATCTTCCAGCTGTTCTTCTGGCTCATAATCTTCCTTGTCGGAGGATTCCTGCTATATGCGTCACTGTTTGCAGCCGTCGGATCTGCCGTCGACAACATCCAGGACGCATCACAGCTCCAGACAGTGATTATCATGCCTATCATCGTGGCAATGCTCTCGTCTATGTCGGTTGCCAGTGCCCCGGACTCAGGACTTGTATTCTGGCTCTCGATGATACCGTTCACGTCACCGATGGTCATGATGGCGCGCATCCCGTTCGGAATCCCGGTATGGCAGACAATTCTTTCGGCCATACTCCTATACGCTTCCATAGCCGGTGCGGTCTGGTGCGCCGCCAAGATATACCGTGTGGGCATCTTCATGTACGGCAAGAAACCAGACATTCGCGAGATCATACGATGGATTTCCTACAAATAACCTTTTAAAGACCAACACCAATGAAACTTCTTGCAACAATGGCTGCGGCATTTATTGCCGTACTCTCCCCCACGACCGCCGCTGCCACTGAGCCGATTGCCGAACACGTAATTCTTATCGGTCTCGACGGATGGGGATCCTACAGCTTTGAAAAAGCCGACATGCCAAACGTCAAAAATCTGATGAAAGAGGGATCCTATACCCTGAGCAAACGCTCGGTACTACCATCGTCAAGTGCCGTCAACTGGGCATCGATGTATATGGGCGCCGGCCCTGAGCTGCACGGCTACACAGAGTGGGGCACACGCGTTCCCGACCTTCCGTCGCGCGTCACCGATGAGCACGGTATATTCCCAACCGTCTTCGGTCTGCTCGACAGACAGAACCCCGACGCGGTAATCGGCAACATAGCCGAATGGGACGGCATACGCTACGTCTGCGACACACTTGCACTCGATTTTGAGTGTGTCGTAACCGAGAAACCACTCAATATGTCGACCACAAAAATCGCATGCGACTACATCAAGTCGGCAAAACCGACACTGCTCAACATCGTCTACGACGAGCCCGACCATGTAGGTCATGGAGCCGGACACGACACACCGCAATACTACGCCAAACTTCACGAACTTGACTCATGCGTTGCCGAAATCGTCAGGGCGGTCAAAGAGGCCGGGATCTTCGACAAGACAATCATCATTGTCACAGCAGACCACGGAGGCATAGGGAAAGGCCACGGCGGAAAAACCATGCAGGAGATGGAGACACCGTTCATCATCGCAGGTCCCGGCATTCGCAAAGGCCATGAAATCACCGAGAGCATGATGCAGTTTGACATCGCCCCGACAATCGCCCGTATCTTCGGTCTTGAGACACCACAGGTGTGGATCGGACGCCCCGTCCTTTCCATCTTCCGACAGCCCTGAGCATCTGCATGTTGCAAAAGTTTAACAAAAATAGTGGGCTTTTAATGCCTGATCTTTGTTAGAAAATTTGTAATTTCGCGCGTTTAATATTCGCGAAAAGAAAGAGAAGGACCATGAGACAGCTCAAGATTACACGTTCAATCACAAATCGCGAGAGCGCGTCTCTCGACAAATATCTTCAGGAAATAGGCCGTGAGGACCTCATTACCGTAGAAGAGGAAGTCGAGCTCGCTCAGCGCATTAAACAAGGCGACGAGAGAGCCCTCGACAAGCTCACCCGTGCCAACCTCCGTTTCGTGGTTTCTGTTGCAAAGCAGTACCAGAATCAGGGACTGAGCCTTCCCGACCTCATCAACGAGGGCAACATGGGACTCATCAAGGCCGCTCAGAAATTCGACGAGACACGTGGCTTCAAGTTCATCTCCTATGCCGTGTGGTGGATACGCCAGTCGATCCTCCAGGCACTTGCAGAGCAGTCGCGCATCGTGCGTCTGCCGTTGAATCAGGTAGGCACACTAAACAAGATAAGCAAGGCACTCTCCAAATTCGAGCAGGAAAACGAGCGTCGCCCCTCACCCGAGGAGCTCGCCGCATCACTCGACGTGCCGGTCGACAAAATCGCCGACACGCTCAAGGTCTCAGGACGTTCAATATCGGTAGACGCTCCATTTGTAGAAGGAGAAGACAACAGCCTGCTCGATGTGCTATCAAACGACGACTCCCCCTCGGCCGACGCATCGCTCAATCAGGAGTCGCTTTCGCGCGAGGTAGAGCGCGCGTTGCGCCAGCTCCACGAGCGCGAGCGCGAGATACTCAAGATGTTCTTCGGCATAGGATGTCAGGAAATGACACTTGAGGAAATCGGTGCAAAATTCGATCTCACACGTGAGCGCGTCCGACAGATTAAGGAGAAAGCGATCAGAAGACTAAAAGGCCCGCGCAGCAAGCATCTCAAGGCCTACCTTGGCCAGTGATATGCACACGCCGGCACGCCAGAAAAAATCTATTTGATAAATTTTCATAAAACCCGCCCGACTAACGGCGGGTTTTCTTATATTTGCTACATTCAAAAAAACCATAGAGACATTCTATCAAACTGATAAACCCCCAAAAAACATCTATATCATGGATAGCAAGATCAAATCAGAGTTCAAAAACCGCTTCGGAGCCGAAGGTGTACGCTACGCATCAGCAGGCCGTATAAACCTTATCGGCGAGCACACCGACTACAATGGCGGATTTGTATTCCCCGGAGCTATCGATAAAGTCATTGAGGCAGAAATACGTCCGAACGGCCTCGACATCGTACGCGTCTACTCGATCGACATCGACGAGTACGTTGAATTCGGTCTCAAGGAAGAGGACGCACCCGCACAGCAGTGGGCGCGCTACATCTTCGGTGTATGCCGCGAGATACAGAAGCGAGGCGGAAAAGTCGAGGGATTCGACGCTGTGTTTGCAGGCAACATTCCTCTCGGTGCGGGCCTCTCGTCATCGGCTGCTCTCGAAAGCTGCTTCGCCAACGCGCTCAACGATATCTACAACGACAACAAGATTGAGAAATTTGAGCTCGCACGCATCGGACAAAGCACTGAGCACAACTACTGCGGTGTGAACTGCGGCATCATGGACCAGTTTGCTTCGATCTTCGGTAAAAAAGGCAACCTCATGCGCCTCGACTGCCGCTCAAGCGAGTTCGAGTATTTCCCGTTTGATCCGGTAGGCTACAAACTCGTTCTGCTCGACTCTGTCGTAAAGCACGAGCTTGTCGACTCACCCTACAACAAACGTCGCGAATCATGCGAGCGTGTGGCAGCGAAACTCGGCATTGACACACTCCGCGACGCAACAATGGAGATGCTTGAATCTGTCAAGGATCAGATCAGCGCCGAGGACTACAGCCGCGCCAAATTTGTGATCGGAGAGAAGCAGCGTGTGCTCGACGTGTGCGACGCGCTCATCAAAGGTGACTACGAGACCGTGGGCAAGCGCATGTATGAGACACATCACGGCCTGTCGGCCGACTATGAGGTGTCCTGCGAAGAACTGGACTTCCTCAACGACATCGCAAAAGAATGCGGAGTGACCGGATCACGCATCATGGGCGGAGGATTCGGAGGCTGCACCATCAACCTCGTCAAAAACGAACTGTACGACAAGTTCATCGCGACCGCGCGCGAAAAATTCGCCGCCAAATACGGCCACGAGCCGCGTGTCTACGATGTAGTCATCAGCGACGGAGCACACCGCATCGGTTAAACACACTCTTTCCTACAATCCGACCATGGCAATAAAGTTAGAAAAGATAGCCTCGAAACACGGGGAAATCACACTTGCCACCATCACCAACTCCAAGGGAGCGAGCGTAGTGCTCAGCTCCCTCGGAGCAGGAGTGGTAGCCATAAACCTTCCCGACGCAAAAGGCGGTATCGTCAACGTCGTTACCACCTACGCCGACCCGGCCGACTTCATGGCCGACGGACCATGCGCCGGCAAAACGCCCGGACGATATGCCAACCGCATAGCCAACGCCACATTCTCCATCGACGGCAAAGAATACAAGCTCAAAGCAACCAACGGCCCGCACCATCTACATGGAGGACCGACCGGATTCCAGAACCGCATTTGGGACACCGCCGTCGAAGATGAAGACACTGTCGCATTCTCGCGCATAAGCCCCGATGGAGAAGAAGGATATCCCGGCACTCTCGACACACGCGTGGCCTATACATGGAACGACGACAACGCCCTCACCATACACTACACCGGAGTCACCGACACACCGACGATACTGAATCTCACCAACCACACATACTTCAACCTGGCAGGTGAGAACAGCGGAGACATACTTGGCCACGAACTGCGGCTCGCATGTTCCCGCTGGCTTCCGACCGACGAGGGGCAGATACCTACCGGCGAGATAGCGTCTGTCGAAGGCACACCTATGGACTTTACCGAAGCCAAGACAATCGGACGCGACATAAACGCCGACTTCGAGGCACTACACATCGGAAGAGGCTACGACCACTGCTTCGTCGCCGACAACTGGGTGCCAGGACGCCTCGCACCGATAGCATGGCTCAGAGATCCGGAATCAGGACGCGAGCTCACAATCTCAACAACACAGCCTGCCGTACAGCTCTACACAGCCAACTGGTTTGGTGGTGAGACCCCGCTGAATCCCGAAGGACGGCCTTATCAGAACCGGGAGGGAGTCGCACTCGAGTGCCAGCACTTCCCCGCCAGCCCCCACCCCCCCAACTTCCCCGATTCCGGCCGGCGGGAAGGCGCAATATTCGACGAGACAATCGTATTCAGCTTCAAAGTCTGAATAACTACAATACGAACGTAATTTACAAAAATGAAACCTACACTCTTTGTGCTGGCAGCCGGCATGGGCAGCCGCTACGGAGGTCTCAAGCAGCTCGATGCGCTCGGACCTTCCGGTGAGACTATAATGGACTACTCGATCTACGATGCAATCAAAGCCGGTTTCGGCAAAATCGTTTTCGTCATACGCAAAGACTTCGAGCAGGACTTCCGCGACATCGTGCTGAAAAAATACGAGGGACACATTCCCGTCGAAGTAGTTTTTCAGGCGACCGACGATCTGCCCGAAGGCTACAAATGCCCCGAAGACCGCACAAAACCATGGGGAACAAACCACGCCGTGCTCATGGGCAAGGACGTGATCAAAGAGCCCTTTGCAGTGATAAACGCCGACGACTTCTACGGACGCAACGCATTTGAAGTAATCGCGAAAGAACTCTCCCGCGAGCACGACAAAGAAGGCGACTACTGCATGGTAGGATTCCGCGTAGGCAACACTATGACAGAAAACGGATCGGTAGCCCGCGGAGTATGCTCCACTAAAGACGGACTCCTCACATCTGTTGTCGAGCGCACTGCGATTTCATTCAATCCCGAGCACGAAATCGTATTCACCGACGAGAACGGACAGGAACAGAAGCTCGAGCCAACGACTCCGGTTTCGATGAACCTCTGGGGATTCACCCCCGAATACTTCGAGTATTCCGAGCAGGAATTCAAGAAATTCCTCGACGAGAACATCGACAAGCCAAAAGCAGAATTCTTCATTCCACTTGTCATCGACACACTCATCAACAGCGGAAAAGCGACTGTGAAAGTGCTTGACACCGACAGCAAGTGGTTTGGAGTGACATATGCCGCCGACCGTCCGTCGGTAGTGGAGAAATTCGCCGAACTGACAAAACAGGGCGTATATCCTTCACCGCTC
>JAIDKP010000057.1 GCA_029051445.1 Muribaculaceae bacterium
TCATCGCGGCACAAGCCGAGTGGAAACAGCTCGGATATAGCCCACGTCGCTCAAATGCAATATTTGCGAGATTCCGGGGCACATGCGATGAGTTCTTCCGCGCAAAAGCAGAATTCTTCCAGACACTCAAAGACACACAGGCCGAGAATCTGGCAAAGAAAACAGCTCTGTGCGAGCGCGCCCAACAGCTCAAAGACAGCACTGACTGGCGTCGCACCTCAGACGAGCTTGTAGATCTCCAGAAACAGTGGAAAGAAATAGGCCCTGTACCACGCCGCTACAGCGACCAGCTTTGGAAAAACTTTCTGAGTGCATGCGACTACTTCTTTGAGCAGAAAAAGAAGAACTACTCCAACACCCGCAACGAGGAGCAGAACAACCTCGAGACCAAGAAAGCGATACTCGCCGAGATGAACGCTCTTGATCCATCGCTGAGCCGCGATGAAGCAAACTCTGCGATCAACGCACTTCAAAACCGCTGGAAAGCGACAGGTCATGTTCCTTTCCGTGATAAAGACAAACTGAACGAGCAATATCGCAACACAATGAGCGAGCTCCGACGTCGTTATGACCTTAATGGCCAGCGCGCGGCTCGGGAGAAATTCGAGCTAAATGTAAGCGAACTCGCACAAGCCGATACATCGAAACTGCTCAAAGAGCGTGACAGACTGTACCGCAGCCTCGACAACAAGCGTCAGGAGCTTACCACCTATGAAAACAACCTCGGTTTCTTCTCAGCCAAGACCAAAGCAGCCGACGGTCTGCTCCGCGATGTCTACCATAAAATCGAACTCATAAAAGGAGATATAGACGAGCTCATGCAACGTATCGCTCTTGTCAACGATGCGATCAACAACGCAAACAACAAATAAACAAAAAGAACACGTCATAACACCTTAAATCACAGGGACGCGCCGCAATCCGACTTTAGGCGCGTCCCTCAGTGCATTAAAACGCATAGACCACCGAGGCTTTTCGCCTTGAACCTGATCATGGCTTTTTATCATCATCACGGAGCTGCCATTAAATACCTGTTCGCATTAGTCGATTTCATCACATACAACTCTCTTTTTATTTCAATGGGCTGGATGTGGAGGCTTCGTCAGCCTTACCCCGAACATGACTGGCGGCTTGCGGCACTCGCGTTCAATATGGCGCTCGTCCCGGCCATTATATCAACTCTATCCACACACGCCAGCCACACAGTGATGATGGAAAAAACTGTCACCGCATCCTTAAAAGGAATCGGCATACATGCTCTCTTTTTTCTCGCAATTCTCAACGTGACAGGCAATGACTTCATTCCGTCGGTATTTTTAGCATGTTTCTATTCCATT
Organism: Muribaculaceae bacterium; assembly: GCA_029051445.1. Lineage (GTDB taxonomy): Bacteria > Bacteroidota > Bacteroidia > Bacteroidales > Muribaculaceae > JAFLTL01. Next base: position 1,338 of record JAIDKP010000057.1, read on the forward strand.
GCCTTTGTGGTTGTTTCATGCGCCAACATTATCAGCCGGACAGCACTGAAAGCCTACAGGCTAAAAGGAGGAAATATCATGCAGGTCGTAATTGTCGGTAGCGGTGAAACCGCACGTCGGCTGGCAATGGAAATGACCAACAATGACAGCTTCGGATACAATATTCGCGGTTTTTTCTCTACCACCGAAAAAAACGGGTCGTTTTCTGACGGAATCACTCGGCTCGGAAATCTGAAGGACCTCGATTCATATCTTGAAAACAATAATATCGACGAAGTATATTACTCATGCACCGATGATACACCCGCAAACATCGAAATGGCAACAAAAGCGTCAGAACGTCACATGGCGCGTTTCTACTGCGTACCGCCGCTCGCCCACTCGTCGACCCGCAA
>JAIDKP010000058.1 GCA_029051445.1 Muribaculaceae bacterium
CGATTGGTACCAATCGGCTTGTCAATTTATAAGGTCTCTCTTTCTTAAGTTAGTGACATTGCACGAGCCGTGCGTCCCTACTCTCGATGTAACACGAAGCTATAATGGGCGTGCTTTCTCGCACTCCTACTTCGGGAGGAGGGATAGGAGATAGGTGCGGGCTTCGTCCCAGGGGAGGTATATGTCGGGGCGTCCGGCAATGAGGGGTACGGGGACTTCGTTGAGATCGGCACGGACGTAGTAACGGCCTGATGGCGCTTTGAACAGCTTGAGCTGCAGGTTGGAGGCCATTGGCACGACGTGGAAGTTGCGCCAGTGTCCGGCGACTGTGGCGAGTTTGTCGGAGATATAGTAGCATCCCTGGAGTCGCATGAGTGACAAGAGCGGCATCATTGTCTCGGCGTGGCCGAAACGGAGTTGTATGCGTGCATCGAGTGTGCCGCTGATGACGCGGTCGGTGGTGCTGATGATGTCGCGGAGAAGCGTAGCGGCTATGTCGGCGGGTAGGGTCGAGTAGCAGTTAGCGGTTCTGACGAGGTATTGCTCAAGGTTTCGCACGGTCCATATGTCGTTGAGTTCTTCGATGGTGAAGTAGCGGGTGAGGTCGACATCGATACCCATCGCCGCCAGTCCGGCGAGCATGCCGAATTCTTCCATCGTGGCATCTCGCAGCCGGTGTGTATCGATGTCGGCTGTCGTCAGCCGCAATGCGGGAGCAGTGGAGACAAGGCTGTCGTAGAAGTGCTTGTAGGCTGGCAGATATGGTTTGTCGTGGCTGTAGGCGATATATGCGGTGTCGAGGTCGAACGGGCGCATGAGCGGTGAGTTTATGCGCCCCGACGAGGTGTAGACGGTGACGGAGTTGTCGCAACGAGTCATCTCATGGGTGAAGCAGTCCATGCTCATGACACAGCGGGGAACATAGGATGACAGTGCCTCGACGGTCGCTCCTTTGACGAGCCGCGGGTAGGCCTCGCACATGCGGCGGGCTATGCCGGCCTGCTCGGCCATGCCGATGGTGTCGAGTGTGCCCCAGCGTCCGACCGATGCGTCTATCACTTTGTGGCAGAGCGTGCGCAATTCTGTGCCGAGTGGGGTTATTTTGCCGGAATGTGCTGCTTCATCGAGAAAGCCGAGGATTTTGTTGACTTTGTCGGCTGATGTGAGGTAGCGTGCTCCATGACGGCCTACATGGTTGATCATGACGGGCGTAAGTGAGTCGGGGTGTGCTACGACATGTTTTGGCGCTATATATGGCATGGCGCTTCCCCGGCATTGTCCCGGCGATAGCGGAGCAATTGCGTGTGCCGAAGGGACGAGCAGAATTAATGCGGCGAAAATGGTCGACAGATAGCGATTCATGGTGTCGGATACAGGTGTGATGGTAAAAAAGGCGGGAAGCAATGCCGGTGTCTTAAGGCAATGCATCCCGCGTGAAAGAATTTCGAGGAATCGGTTACAGTATGTTACTGCGGAACGATTGTAGAACCGTCGCTGACAACAGTATCCTGTGAGATAGTGTCTGTCACGATTTCACCTCCGACGGTATCTGTTTCGGTAACAACGACCTGCTCATCGGCTGCTTCTGAAACTTCTTTCACGTAGGTTGAATCGTAGGCCGCATCGGGTAGCGGCAGCGGTGCCTGTTGGTTTTCGGAGGTTGTGGTCTTTGATCCACAAGCGCTTAATCCGGCAACGGCAAGAAGCGCGACTCCATAGAAGAGTTTTTTCATAATATCGATATTTTGTGCATAATCAGTGACACAATGCTGAATGACTGATGGTATATGTGCCATCGCATCCCTCTTTTTATCTAACTAACACCGGGAGGTGAAAAAAGTTTGGCCATTTTCGCAAAACTCTTTTGAAAAAAAATGCTTACTTTGCATAGAAGTGATCGAGAACTGAAAATCCATAAAAGAATACCATATCTACGTCACATGCAAAATCTTCGAATATCTCTTGCTGCTCTGGGTGCAGCTGTCTGCCTGTCGGTATCGGCCCAGTATGGCCCCGGCGGACTGTCGCAAAGCGACCTTAAAGCTCTTGCCGATTCCTATACTCCCACCACTACGGACAAGGCTATCACCAATGCGCTTGCATCGGGCAGCATCAACACGCTTGCTCTAAATCAGGAGCGCATGAATAATTTTGACACGCACTTCTCACACAAGGTGCCTACCAAGGGCATCTCCAACCAGAAGTCGTCGGGCCGCTGCTGGCTTTTCACCGGTCTGAACGTGCTGCGCAGCGACATGATCAACAAGCTGAATCTTCCTTCGTTCCAGCTGTCGCAGAACTATAATTTCTTCTATGACCAGCTTGAGAAGAGCAATCT